>DASRZK010000001.1:0-2715 GCA_035686505.1 Dehalococcoidales bacterium
TTTCCTCCGGCGGTGTCGTGGAAGGCAGGAACGCCCTTGAATTCGATTCCTTCAATCCTGGCATTGTCTTTGACTACCTGCGGATTGCCCTTTACCGCGGCCACATTGCCGTGGTCAAAGTGGTCATGGCTCACGGTTACAATATCGGCAGACTCGTTGATATTTCCGTAGCGGAGTTTATCGTTTGGCTCATAAGGGTCGGTGATAATTCTCGCGCCACTATCTGAGCTGATGAGGAACGATGCGTGTCCCAGCCATTTAATCTTCATCTTCAATCTCCTCCGTGATTTTATTTTAACGGTTTCCGGGCCAGTGCCAGCACCAGGTTTACCATTGTCCGCACCGGTACTCCGGTGGCTCCTTTTATCTGGTGGCCGCGCTCTTTATCCGTCAGGCTGGTGCCGGCGATATCCAGGTGTACCCAGGGGGTATCATCGACAAACTCAGCTAAAAATTTAGCCGCGGTAATGGCCCCGGCCAGCCGGCCACCCACGTTTTTAATATCGGCGACGTCGCTCTTATTCTGCTCACCGTATTCGTCATACATTGGCATCTGCCAGATGAACTCGCCTGCTTCTTTGCCCGCCGCCAGAATGCTGTCCATCAGTTCCTGGTTGTTGCCGAAGGCGCCGGTGCAGATATCACCCAGCGCGATGCGGCAGGCCCCGGTCAGCGTGGCGGCGTCAACCATTTTTCTGGCACCGTGCTTTTTGGCATAGCTCAAGGCATCGGCCAGTATCAGCCTGCCTTCAGCATCAGTGGAGATTATCTCCATTGTTTTACCGTTCATGGCGGTGAGCACATCCCCCGGCTTGAGCGCGTTGCCATCGGGCAGGTTCTCCGTTGCTGGAATGAGCGCCATCACGTTGATTTTGGGCTTGAGCTGGGCGATGGCCACAATGGCGGCCATGACTGCTGCGCCTCCGGCCATGTCTCCTTTCATTTCCTCAAGCTTCTCAGAGGGCTTTATGGAGATGCCGCCGGAGTCAAAAGTAATAGCCTTGCCCACCAGGGCGATATCTGCTTCCGGTGAAGTGCTGCCTTTGTAGTTGAGCGCGATGAACTTTGGCGACTGCCGGCTTCCTTTAGCGACGCCCAGCAGACCGCCCATGCCCAGCTCTTTCATCTGCTCGGCATCGAGGACGGTAATCTCAAGGCTATTGCTTCCCGCCAGCTTCTTTGCCATTTCCGCCATATCGGCGGGGGTCATGAAGTTGGCGGGTTCGTTGACCATATCGCGAGCGAGGTTGGTCGCCTCGGCTATAATCTGTCCCTTATTCGCTCCCGCTTCAAGCTGCGCTTTTAATCGGTCGGCACCCACAATCGAGAGCTGCTTGATTTCGCCGGGCTGGTCCTCTTTTTTAGTTATGTGCTTGCGGAACGTGTAGGTTCCGAGCATAGCACCTTCAGTGATGGCCTGTGCCGAATTAGCGGAGCTGATGTTGTTTATATCTGCTCCCTGGGGAATGGTAGCAATGGTGCCGATTTCTTTAGCGCGTAGCCAGCGGCAGGTCTCGGCCACCGCCCCCCGTACTTTGTTGACCGATAGCTCGCCTTGCTTGCCCAGTCCGACCACCACCACGCGGGCGGCCGGCAGCTTGCCCAGGCTGTGCACCAGCGTTATCTCGCTGGGTTTTCCCTTTATCTCGCCCTGCTTGACGAGCTGTGATATGGCACCATCGAGCGCCCTGTCCACGGCGGCCGTTTCTCCATCGAGGCTTTCCATACCTTCAAAATGGTTCACGATGATGGCATCAGCCTCAATACTGGCGATATCACCTGAAATGACCTTAATCTCCATAATTTGAATCTCCTCTCATCGGTTTACCTCTCTGACAATCTTGTTCAGGACCGGTGCTATGTCCCGGGAAGTATCAACGGCAAAATGGTTTCGATTGATTTTCTGCACCGAGGTTTTCATCTTTTGAAAAACCGCCCAGTCAGCTTCCAAGTGGTCTTCCTCTGAAGCGGTGCCTTCCGCCCGGTTTCTGAGTCGTTCCCGCACCACCTCAGGCGGTGCTTCAACGCGTACCAGTATCAGCTTCGCATTCAACTGGTAGGCAATATGGTAAAGACACTCACGATTCCGTTCCGCGAGATTGGTGGCATCGAGAACAACGGGTATCCCTTTTTTCAATAGCTGCTCGATGAGGTGGTGAATAGCCTGGAAAAGACGGGCGCTTTCCTCCATGCTATAGGCCGGCGACGGGAAAAGCGTCTTGCGCATGGCGTCGCTTTCCACGATGATAACGGGGATTCTCTCCGCCAGTTGGCCACAGAAATATGATTTGCCGGTTCCCGGCAGACCGCTGACGACAATGAAAGCTGGCTTGACCACTGGCTCGGGAAGTTGCCCCAGGCTTTCCAGAAGCTGCTCTGCGTCACTAACCACCTGCGTCTCGGTCACACCTTGATTATAGAATGTTTTTCATGATTGTGCCAGATGGCCGGGAGAACCCGGTGGCTATTTTACTGGTTTTTGGCACCTGTCAGGCGCTTTCGCTGTAGAAGGCAACGCCGAGGAGGCCGGGTCCGGTGTGGACACCCATTACCGGCGTAAATTCGGTGATGAAGACCTCAGCACAATTGAATTGCGAGGCAACGCGATTTCTCAACACAATGGCGTTATCCAGAGCGTCGGCGTGCATCACGGCCGCGTGGAGCGGCTCTCCTTTAATCACATTACGCTCCATCAGCTTCAGGATGCGCTTCATG
>DASRZK010000002.1:0-5291 GCA_035686505.1 Dehalococcoidales bacterium
GGCATTGAGAACCGCGTTTTCGCTGACCTCTTTTAAGCCTTCAGCGCCAAGCGAGCGGATGTAGGCATACGCCTTGACCATAACACCGAAGTTCCCGCAGGCAGCGCCAAGGCGGCCGACTGATGCAGGCGGTGTGACAAACTGGTGGTCATTTTTACTCCTGGTTACGATGGGTGCCGGCAGGAAACCGGCCAGATTGGCCTTGACGCAGACCGGTCCCGCCCCGGGGCCGCCACCGCCATGCGGGGTGCTGAATGTCTTGTGCAGGTTCAGCTGGACGCAATCAAAACCAAGGTCGCCGAACTTCACCCGTCCCAACAGGGAGTTCAGGTTGGCGCCATCACCGATGAGCAGCCCACCTTTCTCGTGGACAATGTTGCTTATCTCGGTAATCCGGGGGTCAAAGAGGCCGAGCGTGGTCGGTATGGTCAGTGTTAAAGCCGCGATATCTTCATTCATCAGCCTGGTCAGGCTCACCAGGTCAAGGTTGCCATCGCCGTTCGATGGTATGGTATTCACCTCAAAGCCGCACATGGTGGCAGTGGCCGGATTGGTGCCGTGTGCCGAGTCCGGCACCATTATTTTGCGTCGGCTATTTTCGCCGCGTGAGCGGTGATAGGCCCTGGTCATCAGCAGGCCGGCCAGTTCTCCCTGGGCTCCTGCCATCGGGGTCAGGCTGGTGGCATCCATGCCGGTGATTTCGGCAAGCAGATCCTGCAGTTCGTACATAAGCTTCAGGGCTCCCGGAACCGTGTCAACCGGCTGGCGGGGATGAATCCCTTGAAATCCGGGAAATCGGGCTATATCCTCATGCCATTTCGGGTTGTACTTCATGGTGCAGCTACCAAGCGGATAAAATCCGGTATCCACGCCGTAATTACGTCGGCTGAGGGAGGTGAAATACCTTACCAGTTCAGTTTCGCTAACCTCGGGGAGCGCCAGCTCCTGACGCAGAAATTCCCGGGGAGGTAGCTCAACCGCCGGCACGTCCAGTTCGGGGAGTCGGCACCCAATCTTACCCGGTTTGCTGATATCCGGTAATAAATAGTGTTTACTCTTATTCATAGCGCTTCCAGAATGGCGACAAGGCGGTCTATCTCCTTTTTTGAATTCATTTCGGTGACGCAGAAGAGCATGCCCTTGTCCACCAGGTGACTCACATCAAGACCGCCGATAATTTTTTCTTTCAGAAGTATACGGTTTATCTTCTCCGGTGGCACGGGACAGCGGATAACAAATTCCTTGAAGAAAGGCTGCTCGGAGGCAAGTGAACAGCGCTTGAGTTTGCTTATAGCGTTGGCGGCATAGTGGGCCTTATGGTAGCAGAGTTCGGCCACCCGGCGGAGCCCGCTCTTTCCCATTGCTGCCAGGTACACCGTGGCGGCGAGTGCCACCAGGGCTTCGTTGGTACAGATATTGGAGGTCGCCCGCTCCCTCCGTATATGCTGTTCGCGGGTGGCCACGGTGAGCACATAACCGGGTTGACCTTCAACATCGGTGGTACGGCCAACAACCCTACCGGGCATCTGGCGCAGGTGCTCTTTACGGCAGGTGAAGATACCCAGGCCCGGTCCGCCAAAGCTCAGCGGATTGCCCAATGGCTGCCCCTCGGCGATGGCAATATCCGCGCCGTAGTTTCCCGGCGGTTGCAAGAGCCCGAGAGAAATCGGGTCGAAAATAGCGATGAGCAACGCGCCAGCACCGTGCGCAAGCTTGGCGTAACGCTCTACCTTTTCGAAGTAACCGAGGAAATTGGGCTGTTGCACAATCAAACAGGCATATTTACTGGATAGTTCTTTAAAATCTGGCTTCAGTTCATGTATGGTTATACCCTGGCCGCTGCCATAAGTGCCCATGACTTCGCGGTATGCGGGGTTTACCGTCGATAGCACGGCCACCTCTTTTTTACCCGTAATACGGCAGGCCATCAGAGCCGCCTCAGCCGCCGCCGAGCTGCCATCGTACATGCCCGCGTTGCTGATTTCCATCCCGGTCAGCTGGCAGACTAGCGACTGATACTCGTATATCGCCTGGAGAATTCCCTGGCTGGCCTCGGCCTGGTAGGGAGTATAGGCAGTATAAAGCTCGCTGCGCCCGGTGATGTGGCCGACAACAGCGGGAATAAAGTGGTGGTAATAACCCGCGCCGAGGAAACAGGCATAGTCATCCGGGCTGGCATTCTGGCGTGATAGCCGGTACAGTTCCTCCCTGAGCTCCAGCTCGGTGAGAGGCAACGGCAGGTCGAATGTAGCATTGCGAAACTGCGCCGGAACATCCTGAAAAAGCTCGTCAATGGAGCCGGCGCCAATGTCATGCAGCATGGCGGCGCGGTCCTGGTCAGTGTTTGGGACATATGGTGAAGGCATTGAATCGCAAACCTCCCGCCTATTCTGACGTTTCCGGCGACAGCCCGGCGACAAATTCCCCGTACTGGTCGCTGTTCATCAATGCTTCCAGCTCGGTGGGCTGGCTCAATTCGATTCTCAACAGCCAACCGGCACCGTAAGGGTCTTCATTCACGAGCGCAGGATTATCCCGCGCTGCCTGATTTCTCTCCAGCACTTTCCCGCTCGCCGGCGAGAAGAGGTCGGACACCGCCTTTACCGTTTCAATCTCTCCCATCTTCTCGAACTGCGTTACTTGGGAACCGGGTTCGGGCAAATCGAGAAATACGACATCGCCAAGCTGGGACTGGGCATAGTCGGTGATGCCTATTCTCGCCCTGCCCTGAGGCTCGGGGCAGAGCCATTCGTGCTCCTGGGAATACCTGTATTCTTTTGGATTCATTTACTTCTCCGGCTCCGATTTATTCCTTTCACCCTGCAAACAAAAAGGGGCCGATCTATATTTTCTAGACCAGCCCCTCTGTCCTTTTACCTGAGAGATCACCCGATTATAGCGGGTTGCCCCTTCGGTGACCCGGGCTCCAGGGTCTCTCCAGAGGTGTTATCTTTGGCAGTCCTTTTGCCTGAGAGTTTCGTGGCCTTGAGTCCTTATCTCGCCGCCATTTTCCCCTTCGGCTCCCTTGCGGGTATCTCCTGCCTTTCGGTGAAAAGGCTATCATACATCCAGGGCACTGTCAAGGTTTGCTCCTGGTAATGAAGGCGATAACGGAGTGTTTTTGACATAAAGATTTGGTTTGTGTAGCATTATGGTGAGGACACATCGTTCCGTTTCAATCTAAGGAAAGAGGCAGTTTATGAAGATTCTCGTTACCGACTCGATAGCGGTGCCGGGCATTGAGATCCTGCGGCAGCACGCCGAGGTCAATGTAAAAAAGGGCATGGCGCTGGCGGAGTTGCGGTCAATTATCGGAGGTTATGATGCCCTGGTTGTGCGCAGCCAGACAAAAGTAACCTCCGATGTTATCGAAGCGGCGGAAAAGCTGCAGGTCATCGGCCGGGCGGGGGTGGGGGTGGATAACATCGATGTGGACGCAGCCACCCGCCGCGGTATCATTGTGGTCAATTCTCCGGAAGGCAACATTATCTCCACTGCCGAGCATACCATCGCCATGCTGCTGGCTCTGGCGCGTCACATCCCGCAGGCGCACGACCTTCTTCATGCCGGAATATGGAGTAGGGAGTTAAAGGGGGCCGAAATCCGCAACAAGGTGCTGGGTATCATCGGCCTGGGCCGTGTCGGAACTGAGGTAGCGGAAATGGCCAAAGGGTTGCGTATGGAGATTATCGCCTATGACCCGATGGTCTCGGAGAGCCGGGCGGAAAGGCTGGGTGTACGGCTCGTGGAGATGGAAACGCTGCTGAAAACGGCCGATTTCATCACCATGCATGTGCCGCTCAACACCAGTACCAGTGGCCTGATTGGCCGCAGCCAACTCAAGCTGGTCAAACCGACGGCCATGCTTATCAACTGCGCGCGGGGCGGTATCGTGGACGAGAAGGCGCTCTATGATGCACTTAATCAGGGCAAGCTGGCCGGGGCCGCGATTGACGTCTACAGCAAGGAGCCGGCACAGGACAATATACTGCTCCAGAGTGACAAGGTAATCACCACTCCTCATCTGGCCGCCGCCACGTTGGAGGCTGAGACAAGTGCCAGCATTGATGTCGCCGAACAGGTGGTTGCCGTTCTTCAGGGACATCCCCCCAAATCTCCGGTAAACGCGCCAATGATACCGGCAGAAGCGATGTCAATACTGGGGCCGTATGTTCAGGTCGGGACGACCATTGGCAGAATCGCTGTGCAGTTACTGGAAGGGCATCCGAACTCGCTGACCATTCGCTACCAGGGTGATATTGCCAGAGAGGACACCAGCCCGGTAAAGGTAGCCGTACTTGCCGGACTGCTGGGTAGCCTCACGGAAGAGCGGGTGAATATGGTCAATGCCGATATCATCGCCGAGAACCGCGGATTAAGCGTTACCGAGCAGAAAGAAGTTACCTGTGAAAACTACGCCAATATGCTGACGGTGGAGGTCAGCACCAAAGCAGGAAGGACGCTTGTTGCCGGGTCATCGCTGCGCGGCCGGACTCACCTGACGCGGGTGGGCGATTACTGGCTGGAGATAGAGCCAGTGGGCAGCTATATGGTTTTCACCGAGCATAAGGACCGTCCCGGCATGATTGGAGTAGTGGGCACTATTATTGGCGACGCTGATATCAATATCAGCCAGATGCAGGTTAGTCGGGAAGTGCATCGTGGTGGTGGTGCGATGATGGTGTTTTGCCTCGATGACCCGATGACTGAGGAATGCTGTCAAAAAATGCGCGCCATACCGGACATGTATAAGGTGCTCATCGTAAAACTGAACAAGCAGTGAATATAGCCACAGCGGTGTGCTTGTAAATCTCCGCCAGTTTATATTAAACTTGATATACTATCCCCATTTTATAAAGTGCTCAGGCAGGAGGCAGATGTAATGAAGCAGTCAACGGTGAATCACGCGCAGGCAGGAGTGGACAAGCTGGTCGCCACGGCCAAGGAATACATGTGGCCTGCTTTCGGTAGGGACGCAAACTTTTTTGGCCTTCCGGTATCCCTTATCAGCGCTGGAGAAGGAAATTATGTAATCGATAGCTTCGGCAATCGCCTGCTGGAGACGAACTCGTGTGGTGCGGCAGCTTCTCTTGGTTTCAATCACCCAATGCTCATGGAAGCGATGAAGAAGCAAATGGATAAAATTGTGGTTACCACTCCCAATATGTTTGCGCCCACCGAGCCGGTGGTCTGGCTTTCGGAGAAGCTCGCCCAGATATCACCAGGCAGTTTGAAATATACCATTTACAGCAGCAATGGCAGTGATGCCAATGAGACCGCGCTGAAGATTG
>DASRZK010000003.1:0-3013 GCA_035686505.1 Dehalococcoidales bacterium
CGAAGATCACCCTTTTTATCTAGGAAAGGAGGGGCGATGAAGGCGGATAAAACACTCGACTGCGTAGGTCTGTACTGCCCGATGCCCATTGTTAAAACCGCGGCAAAGTTCAAAGAGTTGAAGGCAGGAGAAATCCTGGAAGTCATCGCCGATGATAAAGGTATCAAACAGGATATGCCAGCCTGGTGCCAGACTACCGGTCACGAATTTCTGGGAATGGAGGAGGAGGGTGGGGAGATAAAGGTCTATGTGAAGAAGACCCACTCATGAGAGCCTTCCTCAGGCTCTCTTCGCTAAAAGCAGTGTCACCAGGGACAGCCCCGCACTGACCATGGCAATAACAGCAAAGACGCTGGTGATGCCATATATATCCATAAAATGCCCGGCCACGGGTAGTATCAGGCTCTGGCCTTCCATCCCCAGTCCAAAGTAGATACCGAAAATTGTTCCCCTGAGATAGGGCGGGGTACTGCTCATTAAGTAAGGCTGCATCGTTGCCTGGGTCATGTAGCGGGACATGCCAAAGAGAATCAGGACAACGATAAGGCCGGCATTATACGGGAGTACGGTAATCAAATACAGGACAGGGCCGGTGCCCACGAGTGAGACAAAAATAGCCTGTTTTCTACCCCAGCGGTCAGACAGCCAACCACCCAGCAGGCTGCCCGATATGCCGCCAAATCGCATAATACCTACCAGCACCGCGGCAAAAGCCGGCGCGATGCCGTGTCTGTCCACCAGGTATAGCGGCGCAAATGACATTGCGACTCCGGCAATCAATTGCATGGCCACGCACAAACTCAGGATGATGGCCAGTGGTCTCAGCACCTCACCTATACTCATCTTATGGGTGCCGGTCTGGGTCTGAACCTGTCTTTTGTCGACAGGTTGCTGTGGAGATATGACGCCGGCCAGTTTTTCGATGATAGCGAATTTTTTTATTATCAGGGGCACGGCGCACAGGGCGGGAAGGCTCAGTATAATGAAGGCGAAGCGCCAGCCCAGATGTTCCGCAATCAACCCTCCCAGAAGAGGGCCGATGGAAAAACCGATGCTGCCCCCCACCATGTGAAGGGCGATGACCCGGCCCCTTCTGGCCTCTTCATAATATCCAGAGAGTATCGGTACTGCTGAAGGGTGATAACCACCGGCAAAGAGCCCCATGATTATTAGAACGGCTATCATTGGATAGTACGATGGGCTCAGGCCAATCGCGAGCGTGGCAAGTCCAACGCCACCCAACCCTACCGCAAGTATGATATTTTTCCTTATACGGTCGCCGAGCCAACCGCAGGGAACCTGAGAAAGGCCGGAGGTGATGGTATAGGCAGAGAGCAAAAAGCCGGATTGCAGATAGGTGATCCCCAGCCCTTCTTTAATCAAAGGCAGTAACGCAGACAGTAACCCGCTGCACAGGTCGTGACTGAGATGGGTATAGGTAAAGAGCGTGGCTGTCCCCCAGCCTCTTTGACGGAAAGTTGCGCTGGACTCATTATCGCTTGACAATCAGTTAAACCTTCAGGCCAGGTGTGCCTTTTCCATAAGCTATCTTCGACGGCTATCACGTATCATAATGAAAAACAGCCGATTTTTTCAAGTCAGGCCATTTTGACGAGTAAGTTAAATTATGGTATCTTTCAAAAGTAACACCAGATATCTCCTTATTGCTATCATTGACGCGAGAAGAAAGCTAATAGTTGCCCATGAAGCGATGAAAACGTGCGGCGTGGGTGCGGAGGTTGTAGCTCTCGTTCAGGAGCGAGCGTTTGACCACCTTGATGCGCCGATACAGCGGGTAGCCACACCCGACGTTATCATACCGGTTAATCGTTCGCTGGAAAGACTGATGCTACCCCAAGGGGAAACGATTGTCGAAGCAGTCAGGTCAATCGTATAGACAGGAGAGCAGGGGTTCAGGGGGTTGGTCTTGCTGAAAAGTCACAGCTGTGGTGAACTGAAAAAAGAACACATTGGTCAGACGGTAACTCTGGCCGGCTGGGTGGACCGGCGCCGGGACCACGGGGGCCTTATCTTTATCGACCTCCGTGACAGACAGGGCATCGTCCAGGTGGCTTTCAACCCTGAGATATCAAAGTCATGTCATGAAGTGGCCAGCCAGATGCGCAGCGAATTCGTGGTGCGCGTGAGCGGTGAAGTGGCCAGGCGTCCACCGGGAACGGAGAATCCCAAGTTGCCCACCGGGGAGGTAGAAATAACCGCACATGACGCTGAGATTTTAAACCCATCCCGAACACCGCCATTCTATATCAATGAAGACGTGGAGGTGGAAGAAAACCTGCGTCTGAGGTACCGCTACCTTGACCTGCGACGGGCCGGAATGCAGGAGACCATGATGCTCCGCCACCACATTGTGAAGTTCATCCGCGATTTTCTCGATGCGGATGGTTTCATTGAGATCGAGACACCGATACTCATCAAGAGCACACCGGAAGGTGCCCGTGACTATCTGGTGCCGAGCCGTGTCCACGCCGGCAAGTTCTACGCGCTGCCCCAGTCTCCACAGCAACTCAAGCAATTGCTTATGGTCGCTGGCATGGAAAAATATTACCAGATTGCTCGTTGTTTCCGCGACGAAGATACCAGGGCCGACCGCCAGCCTGAATTCACCCAGCTCGACTTGGAAATGAGCTTTATCGAAGATGAGGACGTTTTAAACTTGATGGAACGGCTCTTCATTGCCCTGACAAAAACCATCAAGCCAGAAATGAAGGTTAAGGAACCTTTCCCGCGCTTCAGTTACGCCGATGTCATGGAACGTTTTGGCACGGACAAACCTGACCTGCGCTTCGGCCTTGAGTTGAAAGGCCTGTCCGACATCGCGGCGCAGTCCAGTTTTGGCATCTTCACTTCGGCCATCGCTGGTGGGGGCAAGGTCAAGGGCATATGTGCCCCGGGCTGCGCTGGCTACAGCCGAAAACAGCTCGATGATTTGAACCAGCTGGCACGCAGCTGCGGGGCAGGCGGCCTGGTAACCATAGCCCTCGGTGAGGCA
>DASRZK010000004.1:0-5501 GCA_035686505.1 Dehalococcoidales bacterium
TGCCTTGATGCCGGTCTGTACCGGGGTATCCACGGACTTGCGCAGCACCACATTGGGTGCCACGCGCTCCACAGGACGCGTCCTCTTGGCCTTGATGGGGCCTTTGCCATCAAGAGGACGGCCCAGCGGGTCAACGACCCTTCCGATAAGCGCTTCACCTACTGAAACCTCAACAATGCGCCCGGTACACCGCACCTCATCGCCTTCCTTGACCTTGAGGTAATCTCCGAGAATTATCGCTGCCACGCTGTCCTCCTCCAGGTTCAGCGCAATTCCCATAATATCATTGGGGAATTCAAGCAGTTCGTTATACTTGGCCGAGGTCAGCCCGTGAATGCGGGCAATGCCGTCACCAATCTCAATAACCGTGCCCACGTCCACCATGGTGACGGTACTACCAAACTGCTTGATTTGCTCTTTCAGCACCGATACGATTTCTTGCCCTCTAGTCGGCACCGGAGCTACCTCCTTTCCGCTCAGCGGTTTCGCCGGCTTTGTCGACGGCGAATCACTTCTGAGTTTATTTACTTTATTATTTTACAGTCGGCTCTCGACGAGGCTTTCCACAACCGACGGGTCGGCCAGAGTGCTGGTATCGCCCAGATTGCTGACATCGCCGGCTGCAATCTTGACCAAGATACGGCGCATGATTTTTCCGCTCCTGGTCTTGGGCAGACTCTCCGCAAACTGGATTTTGTCCGGCAGGGCGATGGGTCCGATTTCCTTGCGAACGTGGGCGACGAGCTTTTTCTTGAGCTCCTCCGTACCCTCCAGCCCGGCCTTTAAAGTAACGTAAGCGTAAATGCCCTGCCCTTTGATGTCGTGGGGCATGCCGACCACGGCCGCTTCGGCCACGCTTTCATGGGAAACGAGAGCGCTTTCGACCTCGGCAGTACCGATGCGGTGACCAGAAACATTTATCACGTCATCGATACGGCCCATCAGCCAGTAGTAATTGTCCTCATCCATCCTGGCCCCGTCACCGGTGGTGTAAACGCCCGGGAAGCGGATAAAGTACGTTTCTTTGAACCGCTTCGGCTCACCGAATACCCCGCGCATCAAACCGGGCCATGGCCGCTTTATCACCAGATAACCGCCTTCATTTACCTCTACTTCCGAGCCATCTTCCCGCAGTATTGCCGGCTCGATGCCAAAGAATGGCACGCCAGCGGAGCCAGGCTTGGCCGGCATGGCGCCGGGCAAGGTAGTAATGAGGATACCCCCGGTCTCCGTCTGCCACCAGGTATCCACAATGGGGCACTTTTCCTTGCCAATTACATTGTAGTACCACATCCATGCCTCGGGGTTAATGGGCTCACCCACGGTGCCCAGAAGCCTCAAAGAACTCAGGTCATGCTTGTTGGGCCACTCTTCACCATCACGCATGAGAGCACGTATGGCCGTGGGGGCGGTATAAAAAATGTCAACCTGGTATTTCTCCACGATATCCCAGAACCGGTCCGGGTGCGGGTAGGTGGGGGTACCCTCGAACATGAGACACGTGGCGCCATAGGCCAGGGGACCGTAGACAATATACGTGTGGCCGGTCACCCAGCCAATATCGGCCGTGCACCAGAAAACATCCTCTTCCTTGACATCAAATATCCATTTGAACGACTGATAAGCATGAAGCAGGTAACCTGCCTGGGTGTGCATCACACCCTTTGGCTTGCCTGTGCTGCCGCTCGTATAAAGAATAAACAGCGGGTCTTCTGAATCCAATTCCTCCACATCGCAAACGGGCTTTATCTCCACGCCAGCCATGAGGTCATGCCAGTACTGGTCGCGTTGCTCCTTCATGGGCACGCTGATATCCGCCCTATTGACCACAATAACGTTCTTGACATCGGGACAAGCCTCAAGCGCCTGGTCGGCATTATCCTTGCTGCGGATAACGCGCCCGCCACGATAGTAGCCATCGCAGCAGATAAGCGTTTCCGAGTTGCAGCCCAGTATCCGGTCTCGTAGCGCTTCTGCGCTGAACCCGCCAAAGACAACACTGTGAATAGCGCCGATTCTGGCACAGGCCAGCATGGCAATGGGCAACTCGAGTATCATCGGCAGATATATTGAGACGCGGTCGCCCTTCTTCACACCCATCTTCTTCAATACGTTGGCGAATTTGCAGACATCGCGGTGGAGCTGCTGGTAGGTCATTACCTTGGTATCACCTATGTCGCCTTCCCAGATGAGAGCCGCTTTGTTCCGGCGCCACGTCTTGAGATGGCGGTCAAGGCAATTATAGCTGACATTCAGCTTGCCCCCAACAAACCATTCATGTTTCCCCTCAGCAAAGTCCTCAACTACCACCTTGTCCCACTTCTTGAACCAGTCCAGCTGCTCCGCCATTTCTCCCCAGAACCCTTCAGGGTCTTTAATTGAACGCTGGTAGAGCTTCTGGTATTCTTCCATGCTCTTAATATGAGCCGATTTGGTGAATCCTTTCGGGGGATTGAAGCTTCTCTTCTCCCCCATCATTGATGTTATTCCTTTGACTTCACTCATTAAATCCTCCGTCTCATTCTTATCCGATTTCAACACATCGCGTTTCATTCGCTCTCTTTTACTATTTTGAACCTACACCGCTTGCCGGCTACAGAATACCCAAAGAGTCTCTAGTCCTGTGCCGTAACGCCCATCAACTGCGTATAGGCACTATTGAGCCTGGCGGCTATGGTCTGGGCGATACTCCGGTGCATTTTACACCCGATAGGAGGATTGGTCTGACACAGCTGAGCAAGGTCCCGGCCATTAAGCGCCAGTACTTTTGTGGTCTCGATGGCTGTTACCGTGCTGAACATACGATGGGGAGGCAATATTGCCGACCAGCACACCAGTTCAAAGTTCGATGCCGCCTGTATCTGGCGATGCATCATCGGGCCCAGTTCCAGATATATGCCAACGAGACCGTCTTCAATAATGAATGCCTTTTCCTGGCTCCTGCCCTGCTTACCCAGGCTTTCCCCAACTTCATAGACCTCGCTGGTTGCCATATCGGCAATGAATTTTAATTGCTCCTCATCCAGGTCGCGAAACATGGGACACCGCTTCAGTAACTCGATTTTTTCCATTCTGAACCTCCTTAATCTTTTAAATTAGGTATTAATAGGTTACCTCTCAGCACCAGCCAGTTCCTTCTTTAACGCTGCCAGCTTGCTGCGGGTGCTGCCGTCCAGTAACCGGTCACCTACCCGGGCGATAAATCCGCCGATTACATCAGGATTTACCTCTGATTTGATTTCAACCTTCTTGCCCACAATGCGTCCGAGATGCCTGGCCAGCTTCTGTTCATCCTCTTTGGCCAGCGGAACCGCCGTAGTCACCTCAGCCAGCTCTATACCACGATGACTGTTCCACAACCGCTGGTACTCCTGAGCAATTTCATCAATAATATCAAGTCTGCTTTTGCTGATCAGCAAGAGAACCAGGTTCAAAATCAGTGGATTTATCTCTTTCATCTGGCTGGATAGCAGTTTCGATTTCTCCGCAAAATGGATTTTGGGGCTCTCCAGAAACGCCGCAAAATCCTTATCATTTACTGCCTGGACAATCTTTTCTAGATCAGATTGCCAGCGCTCTAGCTCGCCTGCCTCCAGTGCGATTTCAAACACCGCCTGCGCATATCGTTTCGGGTATGCTCTTCTCGCCACGTCAAATCCTTTAAAATTGTTTATTTCTTTTTCAGGGCATCGCTCTCTTCCAGAACTTTCTCAATGAGCTCGCGATGCGCCTTTTTATCCAACGAACGGTCAATGACCTTCTCGGCCGCCGCGATGGTAAGGTCGGCCACTTCCCTTCGCAGCTCGCTGATGGCCCCGTCTCGCTCCCGCTGAATCTCGTTGCGCGCCCGGGTGATGAGCGTTTCCGCCTCCTGCCTGGCGCTTTGCTTTGCTTTTTCCTTGATTCCCTCGCCCGCCTGCACCGCCTGCTCGATACGTTTCTGCCCTTCCTTGCTGGCTATGTCCAGTTGCTTCTTCACCTCTTCTTCGGCCTGGGCCGCCTGCTCCTTGATAGCATCTGCCTGTTCCATGCTGTCCTTGACTCTCTTGGAACGCTCGTCAAGCATTCTCATCACCGGTTTGTAGGCAACAAAGTAGAGAACCACGAGCAGAATCACCACGTTTACAATCTGTGCCAGCAATGTCGGCACATTAATGCCAAGTCCGGCAAGTCCCTCCATAGCTAACTCCTCATTACCTTCCCGTTCTATGCAGTATACTTGGCATAGCTCACGCGGAAAGAACCGCCATCAGCACCATACCCAGAACGAAGCATGCGCCCAGTATGGCGGCGGCAATAATAATACCTATTGAAATTGGTATGCCATCCTGTCCCATATCGGCCTCCTAAACAATCAATGCCAGAATAATGGCGACAATCAACGCGTAAATACCGATTGCCTCGCAGAAAGCAGTCACCAGAATCATATTGGTCATTATCGGACCACTTGCTTCGGGATTACGGGCTATTCCCTGAAGTGCCGAGTAGCCAATAAGCCCGATTCCCAGTGCCGGCCCCAGTAATCCCAGTCCGGCCGTCAGCCCCACGGCTAACATTTTCATCGTCACTGGATCCATATTCAAACCTCCTTTAGCAATTTGCCTAAAGCATTAATATTTACATCAAGCTGACTCTTCCCCATGGTGGGCTACCGCCAGGGTCAGAAAGACCAGGGTCAGTCCACTGAAGATGAGCGCCTGAACAAAACCAACGAGCAGCTCGAGACCGTAGAACGGCAGGGCAAATACCCACGGTATCAGGAATGCCGCGATGAGCAGCAGTATTTCGCCGGCGGTCATATTGCCAAAAAGACGGAAGGTAAAGCTGACAATACGCACCATTTCACTCATCGCTTCCAGAAGCCCGACGAAGATGTGAATGAAGCCGGTAAACAGCCCGCCAAGCCCGGCCCGCAGCCTGCCCCTGACCATATGCCCGAGGCTCTGGAAAAACTGCCCCGCGTTGAAAAATTTGCCCAGATAGCGGAGCCCCAGTGATTTCAAACCAAAGTATTCAACGAAGACAAATGACACCAGCGCCAGTGCCAGCGGCATGTTGATATCGGTATTGGCGCCGCGCAGCAGGTGCACCGGCTCACCTTCAGCCCCGGCTACCAGTATTGAGCCGAAGCCCGGAATCAGGCTCAGCCAGGCATTGAAGGCGACGAAAAGAAAAATGGTGGCGACAACCGGGAAAAAGCGCCGCCCGTTTTCCTCACCGGCAATCCGGCGGCAGAGGTCATAAAGCCAGCCGAGCAAGAGCTCAAAAGCGCTCTGCAACCTGCCGGGGATAATCTTCATGCGGCGCGTGATGACGTATGACAGGCAGATAAGAACCGCCATCGTAATCCAGGCACCGATAATGCTGTTGGCGACGGGAAAGCCAAAGAGATGAAATGCCGTTTCCGCCGGAAGTTGAAATTCCGGATGAGGCAGGCTGAGCCACGCCGGCAGCCCCAGATCACCAAACATGTTTTTGCCCAGCGGACCAACCAGGAAACC
>DASRZK010000005.1:0-8066 GCA_035686505.1 Dehalococcoidales bacterium
CGGTAAACCTTCCCCTATCAACCATCAAGGAGGCACGACCAGCATCAGGTATAAAAGCCTTTGCCTATTGGGGGATTCGCTTCGCCACTTCCTCCAAGACAGTCGTGGAGATAGTCCGCCACCGCGGTTGGAACTTCGTTATCTCCCCGGCCAACCGGGAGCTCTTTCTGGAGCGACTGGCAGAAGCACTTAAAGCTTAAAGCGATTTAATAATTATTAATCTTATTTTTGGCTGGCCAGGTATGCCTTCGTTTTCTGGGCCAGTCCGGTTAGCAGTTCGCTCAGCTTCAGCGGCGGAATATACACACAGAAAATCTTCAGCGTCTCGGTCTCGCTGGTATTCCGGCACTCGTGCTCCACACCTTTGGGAGCAACAATGACCGAGTCCGTCTCCAGCTTGATTGCTTCGCCATCCATCAGGCACTCACCACGCCCGACAAAGTACATTATCTCGTCACTGTCCGGATGGGTGTGCTTCCCGGTGCCGCTACCGGCCGGTATGTGCGAGAAAAGCACGGTTGCCGTTTTATAGCCCGTCGTCTCGGGGCAGGCAATGAGCTTCAGGTATCGTTCCCGCGGGGGGTCCACCTTTACCGCGGGAAACTCCCATCCACGATAGACCTGTACTGACATAGTTCCCTCCTTTGTGCTTTTATTTACCAGGCAGTTTTTTAGCCAAGTCGTCTTGTATTATAACGCTCAGGCAACTATAATGAAACATCCTTAAAGAGGCTATGAAAAATACTGTCTTTATGATTCACGGTATGTGGAGTGGCGGCTGGTACTGGGATAAATACCGTCAATTTTTCGAGGACCGGGGTTATCGCTGCCTGGCTCCCACGTTGCGCCTTCATGACGTGGACCCGAAAGCACTGCCTCACCCCGACCTTGGCACCACCAGCCTGCTGGATTATGCCTCCGACCTAGAGAATGAAATCAGGAAACTTGACCATCAACCCATCATTATGGGACATTCCATGGGAGGGCTGCTGGCCCAGATACTGGGCAGCCGGGGACTGGCCAATGCCCTGGTTCTGCTGACGCCGGCACCGCCAAGAGGCATTTTGACGCTGAAACCATCAGCAATCCGGGGGGTCTGGAGCTGCCTGACAAAGTGGGGCTTCTGGCGCAAACCCTGCCGTCAAACTTACGGAGAAGCTACTTACTCAACGATGAACATGCTCCCGGCCAGGGAGCAAAAAGAAACGTACGACAAGCTGGTATTTGAGTCCGGCCGGGCAACGTTTGAAATCGGACTCTGGTTTCTTGACCGCAAAAGGGCTTCCGAAGTTGACGCCTCCAGGATTACCTGTCCTGTCCTCGTGGTTGGCGGCGGGCAAGACCGCATTATGCCAGCATCGGTAGTGCGGAAAATGGCGCACCGGTATCAAAAAGTAGCCACCTATCGCGAGTATGATGACCACGCACACAAGGTTATCCTGGAACCGGGTTGGCAGGATATAGCTGAGGATATTGCCCGCTGGCTTGAAACGGCCTTGAACAGGGAAAATAAAGACAGCTAAGCGCGAGGAGAGAGCAACATGGCGCAAGGCGACAAGGAAACAGATACCAGTACACTCGTCGAGCATGTTTTAAAAATGGCTGATCTCATTGAGTATCAGGAAGGCTCGGTGGTCAGCCGAACCGTAATCGACCAGAAAACCGGCACGTTAACGCTGTTTGCGTTTGCCGCCGGGCAGGGACTGAGCGAGCATACCGCGCCGTTTGACGCCCTCGTTTATCTTCTGGACGGTGAAGCTGAGATTACCATCGCCGGCCAGCGTCACCGGTTGAGTGAAAAAGATATGATTATTATGCCCGCCAACAAACCCCACGCGCTGAAAGCGATAGAGAACTTCAAGATGCTGCTGGTGATGATACGTTCATGACGCTCGAGGGTACGGCAGAGATGTCATGACACGCTTTTCCCCGCTCCACGGGTGTTACCGGGAAGATATATCGGGCAAATAGTCTTCCAGTTTCTTCTTGCTTATTTTACTGGCCGATATTTTTCGCAGTGAGTCGGTGAAAAAGACTTTTTTCGGCAGTTTATAGTCGGCCATGCGGCTCTGGCAGAAATTCCTGATTTCCTGCTCGGTGGCATCAAATCCCCTCTTCAGCTCGACAACCGCGGCCACAATCTCTCCACGTAGCCGGTCCGGGATGCCGACAATGACGGCTTTAGACACCTTGTAATAGCGGCAAAGCACGTCTTCAATATCCCCCGGCCAGATATTCTGGCCCTTCAGGATAAGCATGTCCTTCTTCATACCGGTGAGATAAAGATACCCGTCTTCATCCATATAACCCAGGTCGCCAGTTTGCAGCCATCCGTCTTTAATCACCTCAGCGGTAGCCTGCGGATTATTATAGTATCCCGTCATGATGGGGCCCCTGACCACTATCTCACCGCTTCCATTGGGGGGCAATAACTTGCCATTATCATCTGCCACTCTTATTTCCCAGCCCGGTAAAGCCTTACCGGTTGAACCGATTTTTCTCCGGTCGTCCGGCGGGTGATGGGTGATATGAGACACCGACTCGGTAAGCCCCCAGACATCGAGGATATCGGCGCCATAATGGTGTCTGAACTTCTCTATTATGTCAACGGTCAGCGTGGCGCCACCACTGCCCCACAGCCGGACGGAACTGGTGTCATATTTTACCCCTTCCCGCTCGGCAACATTGATGGCCAGCGCGTAGATATAGGGCACCCCGAGGTACATGGTTCCCTGTTCACGCTCGATGGTTTCCAGAAAGCTGGTTATCGACCGGCCGGTACCGGGCACAATAATCACCGTGCTTCCTTTCCGAATGGAGCCCAGCATTACCGAAGCCAGCCCAAACATGTGGTACATGGGCAGCGCAAACATCATCATCCTGTCTTCTTCCGTCTGCTGGAACTCATCACCGGAAACAGTCGCCTCAAAAACCAGGCTGCGGTGGGTAAGCACCACCCCCCGGGGCTGACTCGTCGGCCCGCTGGTGTAGGAAATAACGCCGATGTCATCCGGCTTTAGCTCAATATCCACTTTCGCCGCAGAACCGTTCGCCATTATTTCCCGGTAGCTGGGGAATCTTCCCCCATATCGACCGTCCAGTTCAATTACGTGCTCAATCGATTCCAGACGGGAAAGGATCGGCACCACAGGCTCCAGCAGGTCACTTTCCGCCACCAGCACCTTCGGCCGACAGCTGCCACAAACAAGGTCCAGCTCATCGACCCGGTAACGGACATCCAGCGGCACGGGGATGGCACCCGCTTTTATGGCGCCAAAGTAAATGCTGACAAATTCCGGACTGTTGGCTATCAGCATCGCAATGCGGTCGCTTTTCCTCACGCCCAGATTGAGCAAGGCATTGGCCACCCGGTTGGCGACTTCGTCCAGATCAGCATAGGAAACACGGCGTTCACCGCAGACAATAGCGGTCCTGTCGGCAAAGTCTTCCGCTGCCACTTCCAGCAGCTGTTTTAAATTCGTAACCTGTTTGACCATAATGGGCCTAATGGGGAAGGGGGGACTCGAACCCCCACGTCTTGCGACACCAGATCCTAAGTCTGGCCCGTCTGCCAATTCCGGCACTCCCCCGCATCGTGGCGCGAATACAGCGATTCTCAGGGGAAGGAACAACTTTTACGTAATACTATAGCATTTTGAACCTGCCCGCTCAAGAAAACTGACCGGATTTTTCCCACCGTTTTTAAAGTTTTATTGCGTCCAGATGAAATTTAGATTGAGACCACCGACCCCTGTGATGTAAAATAACCTATAATACAGGTGAGGAGGCATTAAAAGGAGGGAAAAATGAAACTGTGGCAGGGGATTATACTAATCATATTGCTACTGGGGGTTATACCCCTCTCCGCCTGCGAATACCTGGGCCTGGGAGGCACACAGCAACTCTCTGAGGAGCAGAGAAAGGCCTACGAGGAATACAATCAGAAATTAAGGGAATACGAAAAGCAGCGGCAGGAATACCAGCAAAAGGTTGCTGAAGCTTATCAGGAACAACTCACTGATGTGTACAAAGAATACAGTGAAGGCCTAACTGATTATTATGAACAGCGCCAGAAATCCATAGAAGACGCCATTATCGAAAGCGGCAACAAGACCCAGTAGCAGCACCGACAGACCACAATAGTACATACTAAAAATATTGTCGTTATGTCAATCAAACAGAACGTGCGGCAGGTATTAAGCGAATTGCCGGAGGGTGTGCAGCTGATGGCCGCGGCCAAAACCAGGACCCCGGCCGAAATCCTGGAGGCAGTCGATGCCGGCGTGCAGATTATTGGCGAGAACTACGTCCAGGAAGCCGAAAGGGCTTATGCTGCCGTCGGCAACCGGGCGAAATGGCACTTCATCGGCCACCTTCAGCGAAACAAGGTGAAAAAAGCGGTCAGGCTCTTTGACATGATTGAAACCGTGGACTCCTATGAAATCGCCAGGGAGATTGACAAACGGTGCGCCGAAATCGGCAAGGTCATGCCCGTACTGATGGAGGTGAATATAGGCAAGGAGCCACAG
Organism: Dehalococcoidales bacterium; assembly: GCA_035686505.1. Taxonomy (GTDB): domain Bacteria; phylum Chloroflexota; class Dehalococcoidia; order Dehalococcoidales; family RBG-16-60-22; genus E44-bin89. Next base: position 4,530 of record DASRZK010000005.1, read on the forward strand.
AAATCAGGCGTGCTGCCGGAAAACACCGAACAGCTGATGAAGGATATCTCAGCGCTGCCCAACGTCAGGGTAATGGGGCTGATGACCATGGGGCCGCTCTCGGAAAACCCGGAAGACTCCCGACCCTATTTTGTGGCCATGAAAAAACTGTTTGACCGCATGAGAGCATTAAACCCGCCCAACGTTGAGATGAAATACTTATCTATGGGCATGACCAGCTCTTACCGGATAGCTCCCGGGGAAGGCGCCAATATCGTCAGGATAGGCACCAAGGTTTTCGGTGAAAGGAAGGCCCAGTGAAATAGTTAAACGTCTTGTATTTTCCCGTAAATAGTGCTATACTTTTCCAGAAATACTAGTTCGACTTTATCAAGTGGGTTTCATCCCCACTTTTTTAATTATTGGAATAGTGGAGAGTTAAGTCAGAGATGAAAAGCGATTTCGTGCTGGCCATAACTCAGCTTGCGGCAGAAAAAAATCTGCCCAGAGAGACCGTCCTGTCGGCGGTGGAGGCAGCACTGGTCTCCGCCTACCGGAGAGATAGTTTTGCTCTAAACCAGAACATCTCGGTGAAAATAAACCCCAATACCGGTCAAGTTGAAGTGTGGGCGGAGAAAACGGTGGTGGCAAAGCCGACCGATACCCGGCTGGAAGTATCGGTGGAAGAGGCACGTAAATTCAAATCAGATGCCCAGCTGGACGATATTCTCGTGGTAGAGTCCACGCCGTACAATGCGGGACGCATAGCTGCCCAGACCGCAAAGCAGGTCATCCTCCAGCGCCTCCATGAGGCCGAGCACAGCGCCATTCTGGAAGAGTACGCCGAAAAAGAGGACGAGGTCGTCACCGGACTGATACAGCGCATTGAGCCCGGTCAGATTAACGTTGACCTGGGGAGAACCGAGGCCATAATGCCCGCCTCAGAACAGGTGCGCACGGAAAGGTATCGAGTTGGCCAGCGACTGAAAGTCTGCATCATTCAGGTCCTGAAGACAACCAGAGGACCGCGCGTGGTGGTATCACGTTCCCACCCGGACCTGCTCCGCCGTCTCCTGGAGCTCGAAGTGCCCGAGGTCTATAACGGCTCGGTGGAGATAAAAGACATCGCCCGTGAAGCCGGATACCGGAGCAAGGTAGCCGTGGCGGCACGCCAGAAAGGAATCGACCCGGTGGGCTGCTGCGTTGGCCTGCGCGGTATCAGAATCCAGAACATTGTCAATGAACTGAACGGCGAGAAGATAGACGTTATTCAGTGGAGCCCCGATGTAGCTGCCTTTATCACCAACGCACTGAGTCCGGCCCAGATTGTCGGTGTCGACCTGAATGAAGAGGAAAATATCGCCACGGTAGTAGTGCCAGATAAGAAACTCTCCCTGGCTATCGGCAAGGAAGGCCAGAATGCCAGGCTGGCAGCCAAGTTGACCGGATGGCGAATTGACATCAAGAGCGCCTCCATTGCCGAGGCGGAAAAAGCGGCCGCCAGACCGGCACCGGAGGTTAAAGAAAAAGAGGAAGAGGTTGCAGCCGAGGCAGAACCAGCGGCGGAAATGCCGGAAATCCTTGAACCAGCCCCGGTAGCCACGGAACCGGCTGAACCACTGCCAGCGACGGAGGAGGTACTCACCAAGCCGCCGGTCTTCGTTGAACCTAAAGTAACAGCGGAGAAATCGGAGCTCAGATTCGCCGAGGATATCCTGGGGCCAAGGCCTGATAAAACGGGCGATAAAGCCAAGAAGAAGAAAAAGAAAAGGGCTTACGCCAAAGAAGGTGCCGAGGACGGCATCAGGATAAAGAGCCGACGGCGAGATACCGATCTCTTGGATGAAGATGAAGAGTTATAGTTCCCATTCCATACGCACCAGACATATACCGCAGCGGACATGCCTTGGCTGCCGGCAGGTAAGGGCAAAGCGTGAACTGATTCGAATCGTGAATACGCCGTATGGCAATATCGAAGTTGATATTACCGGTAGAAAAGCGGGACGCGGCACCTATCTCTGCCCGGCCCTGGAATGCTGGGAGGTGGGGCTGAAAAGCAATCGGCTAGACCATGCGCTGCGCACCAGCCTCAGTAAGAACGGCCGACAGCAGTTGCTGAAATACGCTGAAGAATACCTGAAAGGAGAAACCAGTGCCCCAGGCGAAAAAACCGGATAATACGGCCGAGGCTGAAGTCGAAGAGGCACCCCAACAGCCAGAGATCCCCAAAAGTCAGATAGAGTTGCCTCATTCGCTGAGCGTGCGACAACTGGCTGACCTCCTGCAGGTCAGCGCTATTGATATCATCAAACAGCTCATGCGAAAGGACATCATGGCCAATATCAACCAGGGCATTGACTATGATATTGCGTCAGAGGTAGCCACCAACCTAAACTTTGAAACACGCCTGAGGCCACGGACTGCCGAAGGTGCCGCCAGCGCCATCAGCGAGATAAGAAAGCGCCGCAAGCTACAGGTCGAAGAGGCAGGAAACCTGCAATTGCGCCCCCCGGTGGTGACGGTTATGGGCCATGTTGACCACGGAAAGACTCGACTTCTTGATGCCATCCGCCAGACCAATGTCATGGCTACCGAGGCCGGTGCCATCACACAGCATATCGGCGCCTATCAGGTGTTGGTGGGCGAGCAGAAAATCACTTTCCTGGACACCCCGGGTCATGAAGCGTTCACCGCCATGCGAGCCCACGGCGCCCAGATAACCGATATTATCATACTGGTGGTGGCCGCAGATGACGGCGTAATGCCGCAAACGGTGGAAGCGATTAACCATGCCCGTGCCGCTGAGGTACCGATTGTCGTTGCCCTCAATAAAATTGACAAACCAGAAGCGGACCCTGACCGGGTAAAGCAGCAACTGGCGGAAGCAGGACTGGTGATTGAGGAATGGGGAGGAGATATTGTCTGCGTGCCCATTTCCGCGAAAGAGAAAATCGGTATTCAGGAGCTTCTGGAAAACCTTCTGGTTGTGGCCGAGGTGGAAGAGCTAAAAGCCAACCCGGCGGGGCCGGCCTCCGGAGTGGTCGTTGAGGCTGAGATGGACAGAAATCGCGGCCCGCTGGCCACCATACTGGTGAACAGCGGCACTCTAAAGCCGTCTGATACCGTTGTCGTTGGCGGCACGTGGGGCAGGGTCAGGGCTATGTTTAACGGCCTGGGCAAACAGATAAAGAAAGCCGGGCCGGCCACGCCAGTAGAAATCCTGGGCCTGAACAGCGTGCCGCAGGCTGGAGATATCCTGACCGCAGTAGCCAGCGAACAGCAGGCGCAGTCAATGCTGGAAAAGCACCGGAGGGAGGAAGAAGAAAGGACTTCAGTTTCTTCAAGAGTGGTAAGTCTGCACAATCTCCACGACAAAATCAGCAGTGGCCAGGTCAAAGGGCTCAATGTCATCCTGAAGGCGGATGTCCAGGGCAGTATCGGGCCGATTGCAGATTCTCTGGAGCGCCTGAGCACCGATGAAGTCCAGGTAAGAATTCTCCACAGCGGCACCGGCAATGTGTCCGAGAGTGACGTGATGCTGGCCACCGCCTCCAACGG
>DASRZK010000006.1:0-7260 GCA_035686505.1 Dehalococcoidales bacterium
AGGGTAAAAAGCTGACATGACAATGGCCATGCTTTATAATAGGCATTAGCCCGCAACCTGAAGCAAAGAGCCTGAAGGAGGAAATAATGCCGGAGACGCGATTTAGAGTTATGCGAGTGGAGAATAAATTCCATCTACCCCCGGTGGTAGCCACTATTGAGATGGAAACCGGGGAGCTGGCCAAGGTCAACGCGGAACTGGTGGAAGCGGATTGCAAGACGGAAGACGAGATAATTAAAGCGGCCAAAGATGCTGATGCCCTGCTGGTGGTCTTTGCCCCGATAACGCGCCGGGTTCTGTCGTCCCTGCCCAAATTGAAGGTGGCTGTCAGATACGGTGTTGGCTACGATACGATTGATGTCGACGCCGCCACCGATAATAATGTGATTGTGGTCAATGTCCCTGATTTCTGCCTCGAAGAGGTATCCGACCACGCCATGGCCCTGGTGCTTGCCTGTAGCCGACGTCTGGTCTGGCTGACGGACGGAATAAAGCAGGGACGCTGGGGTGAAGCCCAGGTGGAGACAACCAGAGAACCATCTCTGTTTGAACAGACACTGGGTCTGGTTGGCTGCGGTAATATCGGGCGTCTGACGGCTAAGAAAGCGCAGTGCTTTGGTTTGAAAATAATCGGGTATGACCCTTATCTGGATAAATCGGTTACAGAGAAGCACGGCATAACGCTGGTCAGCCTTCCGGAACTGCTGAAAGAGTCAGATTACATCTGCCTTCAGACTCCTCTGAACAAGGAAACCCGTCATATTATCGGAGAAAAGGAATTAAAGCAGATGAAGCCAACCGCTTACCTTATTAACACGGCACGGGGAGCGGTGGTGGATGAACCGTCGCTGATTAAAGTCCTGCGGGAGAGGTGGATTGCCGGTGCCGGACTGGATGTATTTGAGATGGAACCAATTGGTGCCGATAACCCGCTGCTCAAGATGGACAACGTTGTGCTCACTCCGCACTGTGCTGCCAACTCCAGCACGTCATTACAACGGCTCAAGTTGAGTGTGGCGCGTGAGGCCGCCAGGGTGCTTACCGGAAAATGGCCGCGCCACTGGGTAAACAAAGACGTGAAGCCCAAGGTCAGCCTGGTAAAAGAGGGTTAAAAGAATCCCGGCTCCTGTTTCTTTATCCATACTGCGCAAAGGGGCGTTAACCCAGAGGCGGGCGGAGGTCTACCTTCAGAACGGACTCACACCATCTCGCTACTGCCAGGAGCCGGTCTTCGGCTTTGGGAGGCCCGGCCAGCTGGATAGAAAGTGGGAGGCCGCTCTGGCTCAGTCCGGATGGCAGGCTGATGGATGGTATCCCCATTATGGTCCACGGCGCCTGCATCACCGGGTTCCCCGTTGACGAAAGACCATGTGGCGCTGGCCCCTGAATTCCCGGCGTAATCAGGGCATCCGTCTTATATAGCAGTGGCTCCATCTCGGTGCACTGCTGAAGGCGCACTTTAAGCGCCTTTTTGTATTCCGCGGAGCTTACCGCCTGGCCATCTTCGATTAATTTTCGTATGCCGGCGCGGTATTTATCCCCGTGCCGGGCAAAGCCCTCCCGGTGACTGACGGCCGCCTCCGCTGCCATAAAGATACGGGCATTGTCAATGATGGTGGTGAAGCTGGGGGGTGGCGTTATTTCCTCAATGGTGGCGCCGGCCTGCCTCAGGCGGGCAACGATTTCATCCGTGTGCCGGCGCATTTCTTCGTCGGCGTGGTCATAGAAGAAGGCACGCACCAGTCCCAGTCGGGGTGGCGACGGCTGCTTTTCCAGCGCTGCCAGGCAGTCGGGAACGGGCTCATTGAGGGAAAGGGCGTCTTTAGGGTCGTTGCCGGCAATAGCCTGAAAAACGAGTGCCACGTCCTTCACCGTACGGGCCAGTATGCCAACGTGGTCAAGGGTCGGGCTCAGCGGCACCACGCCGTAGACACTGATTCTACCGTATTGCGGCTTGAAGCCGACGATGCCGTTATAGGCGGCAGGCCGCAGTACCGACCCCATCGTCTGGCTGCCCAGCGCGGCCGGACACATGCCGGCGGCAACCCCGGCGCCTGAGCCACTGCTTGAGCCCCCTGGAGTGTGCTCGGTGTTCCAGGGGTTGCGGGTGGGTGCGGGGTCAAAAAAGGCAAACTCAGTGGTATGCGTCTTACCCAGGACGATTGCTCCCGCTTCTTTGAGACGAGCAACCGACGTAGCATCGTAGTCGGGAACAAAGCCAGCCCAGGCTTTGGCACCGGCTTCAGTGGGTAAACCTGCGGTGTAGAAGATATCCTTGATGCCAACAGGTATGCCGTGGAGCGCACCGCGCCTTTGGCCCTTTGCCAGTTCTTGCTCCAGCTGTCGCGCCGTGGCAAGGGCGCCCTGGCGGTCAACCAGAGCCCACGCTTTTATCGCGTCATCAACGGCGTCAATTCTTTCCAGGCAGGATTTAACCAGCTGCGAAGGCGTCAGCTCTCCGGAAGCGATTGCCGAAGCTGCCTCGGTAATGGTCAATGAATACGGTTGTTTTGTGGATGACATCTAAAACTCCTTTCATCAGAGTAATCGAGATAATATTACCACACGCCTGTATCGAGGAGAAACCTCCGACGGCAGCCAGGCCGTTAAAGATGGCGGTCAGTCTGGCCTGGCCATCTGGTAGCCCACTCCCGTCTTGGTGAGAATAATTCTGGGGTGGCCGGGGTCTGTCTCCAGTTTTTCCCGCAGGCGGCGGATATAGACCTTGAGGCTGTTGGCTGCGTCAGGGTGGTCATCGCCCCAGACCGATTCGGTAAGGCTGGCGTGAGTGACCACGCGACCGACATTCTTCATAAGGTGGCTGATGATAGCTACTTCGGTTGGCGTGAGGTTTACCTCTTTCTCATTGAGAAACAGCTGTCGGGTGGCGGGGTCAAGGCGGAGGTTCCCGCAGACCAGCGGTGTCTCGGTGGTGATTGTGCCCTGTCGCCTTGTCAGGGCTTTTATCCTTGATAACAGCTCAAACTGACGGAAAGGTTTGACCACGTAATCGTCGGCGCCCCATTCCAGTCCCTTAACGACGTCAATCTCATCGGCGCGCACGGTAAGGATAAGGACGGGGACGCTGGAGAAGAGGCGGATTTGCTTCAGTACTTCGAAACCACTGATATCATCAAGACCGAGGTCAAGGATAACCACGTCCGGCTTCTCAGTCTCCACCAGTGCGATTCCTTTCTCTCCCAGGTGAGTGGATATCAATTTTGCCTCGGGCCAGCGTATCTGGAAGGCGAGGGAAATCGCTTCAACTATACCCTGGTCGTTCTCAATGACTAGCACTTTCATGGCGTTTATCTTTTTACCGGGCTTTCTGCTTGTTTCCTGGCTTCCAGTGGTATGGAAAAGCCGAAAGTACTGCCCTGGCCCTTCTCACTCTGCACCCATATCTGACCGCCGTGCAACTCCACCAGCTTCTTGGACAGGCTTAATCCCAGCCCCAGCCCGCTGAGGCGGGTCCTTTCCACCTCCAGTTGCTGATAGGGCTCAAATAACCTCTTTTGCTCTTCCTGGCTTATGCCGCGGCCGGTATCCTCTATTTCAACCATCAAGTGGGCTTCCTTTTTTCTGGCTCTCACCGTAATGCTGCCTCCAGCCGGGGTAAACTTAAAGGCGTTATTGAGCAGGTTGAGCACCACCTGCCGCAGGCGGTCTTCATCGGCCTGGATGACAGGCAGCGAAGGCGGCAGCTCGGCATGTAACAAATGCCCGTTCTTCCGGGCCAGGGGCTTGACACTGTCCACTATATTGCGGAGCAATTGTCCCGAATCCACCGATTCAGGGTTGAGGCGGAGCATGCCCACTTCACCGCGAGCCAGGTCAAGCAGTTCATCGATGCGCTGGTTCAGATTGTAAGCACCCTGGTTGATATTCTGTGCCAGCTCCCACAGCGGTCCGCCTCCCTTGATTTCCTCAAGCATTAGCTCGCTGGAGGCAAGAACCGGGGTAATCGGTGTTTTGAGCTCGTGCACGAGGGCGTGGGTGAACTCCACTCTTTTGTTTATTTCCGCTTCCAGGTCTTCCCGCAATTTCCTCTCTGCCTTGTATAGCTCTTGCAGCTTTGCCTCTGCTTTTTTGCGCTCGGCGATATCACGGGCGACGCCGAGTATACCGATGACGTTGTCCGCCGAATCCCGGAGGGCGGTCATCGTCGCCTCGACCCAGACGATGGAACCATCTTTGCGTTTGACCTCAAGCTCCAGTGTCCGGGAACGGGTCAGGTCTTTTGTCGCCTCGCTTTCCCTGGTTGCTTCTTCAGTAAAAATATCCCTGGCATGGTTGAAGGAAGCAGGAGTAAGCACCTGGTTCGGTGAAAGGGACACGGCTTCTTCAACGCTGTGGCCAGTGAGGCGCGTCACCGACGGGCTGACGTAGGTGAACTTGAGATTCACGTCCATGACATAGATGACGTCAGTGGCATGTTCCGCCAGCAGGCGATAATGCTCTTCACTTTCCCGCAGTTCCGTTTCTGATTGCTCCAGGGCCCCCAGCATGCCGTTAATGGTGGCACCGAGCTTGGCCAGCTCATCCGAGCCGGGCACTGATACCCGGGCGGTAAGTTTGCCGCCGGTGCCGATGTCGCTGACGCTCCGGCTCAGGTAAGAAAGTCGGGAAAGAACCTGCTTCTCCAGGAGCAGGAGGGTTACCAGGCCAAATGCCAGGCTGACGCCGACAATGCTCAGTATGAGGTAGGAGATGGCGGACTGGCCCTGATGATAGATATCTCTGTGCGCATCCACCCTGAGTATTAACGCGGGGTGACCGTCGATGTTATTAATAAATTTGTAGCCGGCAATGGATTGTTCGCTGAGGGGCTGGACGAAAACTGGAGATGCGGTTGAGATGGAGGAACGGGCGACGAAAAAGTCGGGAGGAGCCTGAGGGTCGTTAAACTTATGAATAGTTATGGAGAGGAGCGTGATGTCGGCCAGTTCGTTGACTTTGGCCGCATCCAGGTAGCGTCCCATAATCAATGTGCCGCGGATGGGACCTTCGTCTTCGCTGGGCAGGATAGGATGGGAAGCAATCAGCATGGGCCCTTCTGGGAGAACAATGGTGCCAGCATAGCTGCTTTCTGCGTCTCGGTGGGAAACCAGGAAACTATGTTCGGTCAGATACGCGGAAATACCCGGTGGGAGAGGTATCTCCTCTTCATTCTCCAGGTCAAATGCCTTGCCAAAGGTGATTTGCCTCGAAGAGTCAATATAAAGCATCAGGCTCAGTCCCAGTTGAGTGAACGTGCTATCGGTGAGGTTCGACCTGATGTAGTCTTCATTGTGGTCGGCAATGAAGACATAGGTGTCATCCCAGGCAGCCCAGTCCGCGGCAGTGGTCTCAAGTTCGGACAGCCCATATGAGTAAGCCGCTAGTACCCGCTCTACATCCCGGTGGGTGCTCCGTCTTTCCAGGTCGGCATAGCTTTCCAGCAGGATGTTACGCGAGATAAAGAAGAGCAGTATGATGACGCCGTAGAATGTACCGGCGATGATAAGCAGCGTCTTTCTGCGCAGTGTCATATATTTTGCCTCTGACAAGCATTCTATCACTGGTTGTTATGTCTAGCAAGACTTAAACTCAGGAGCAGACCGGAAAGGCACGCTGCGCGTAGATGCAGTGTAAAATTTGACCGATGGTCTGCAGACAGGTAAACTATCTAATCATAATAGTGAACATAATAAAGCATGATCTGGTTGCGTAGAGCCGTTGCCATACCTCTGGCACTTGTCTTTGTAATTCTGGCGCTGCTGGTGCTGGTCGCTTTCCGCGTTAACGCCACCGCAGGCAACCCTGATTTCTACGCGGAGCAGTTGCAACAGGCGGACGTGTACTATTTCATTTACGATGATGTGCTCCCGGCAGCACTGGAAGAAGCGGGGATGGATGAGGATACAGAAGGGGCCGGTGTTATTATCTCGCCGCTCAAGCCCCATCTCAATGATGTGATCAGGCAAACGCTGCCTCCAGAATGGTTACAGGCACAGGTTGAGCAGGTTATCGACGAAGTGGTGCCCTATGTCTGGGGAGAAAAGGCAAACTTCCGTATTACCATTCCGTTAAAAGACCGGGTGGAGGCCGGGGGTGAGGCGATAAAGAGTGTTTTACACCGCCCAGATGTCTTCCCCGTGATGTATGAGCAGCTTATCCAATCGTTTACCGGAGAGATAGCATCGGCTGAAGATGGAATGCCGGCCATGCTGGCCATTTCCGAGGAAGAAGCGGAAATAATGCTGCGTAAGGTATTGCCAGAAGATTGGCTACTCGAGCAGATAGACAATGCGGTCGATGAAGCAGTGCCCTACCTAACCAGAGAGCAGGACCATTTCACCCTTGAGATAGATATAACCCAGCCGCTTGGTGAACTGGAGAAAGTGCTGGCCGATTTCCTGTCAAGACGTGAAACCTACGATAGCCTGTTTGTCGAAATGCTGGCGCCGACAATACAGCAGAACCTTGAAGAAATAACCCAGCTTCCTATAGATGTGGAACTGACTGAAGATGAAATCATTGCTGCTGCCAAAGCAGTCATGCCACTGGAGTGGTATCAGTCACTGGTGAAGGACTTGGTCAGCCAGATATTTGGCTACCTGCGTGGCGAGCAGGATGAACTGGAACTGGTGATACCTCTGGCCGACCGAAAGCCGGAAATAGCGGTGGCACTCGGTGAAATGGCGGACGAGAAAATGGCGAGCGCTTTCAATTCTCTGCCAGTGTGCACGGAAGCGCAGCTACTTGAGCTGCTGTTGGACCCCTCTCTGGAAAATATTCCCGCATGCCGGCCGGTGGATATATCCTATCAGGAATTCAGTGAACTGGTGGGCATAGACGCGGGCAGCCTGGTACAGCCTCTCATTGAAGTGGGAATACCCGATGAGTGGATTTTAACTGAGGCAGACATGAGCCAGCTTTTTGGTGGTGAAGGGGAAGAAAATGTTCTAATTCAAGTTCGGGAACTGGTGCAGGAAGGCCTGATTTTCACCGAGGAAGACCTCAGTGAAGCTATGGGTGCCGATACCGTGGCTCTGGAAGACATCCGGCAATCGATAGCCGATGGCCTGACCTTTACCGAGCAGGATTTCAAGAGCTTGATGGGCGATACGGGAGATACCAGTGCCGGTGAGCAAATGGAGGCCTTTGAACAGGTACGTTCCGGTCTTGGAATGGCGAAGAAATGGCTAAACTTTGTATGGCTAATACCGTTTTTAATGCTGCTGGCGGTCGGTGCGCTGGGCGGTCGACAGTGGAGCA
>DASRZK010000007.1:0-9284 GCA_035686505.1 Dehalococcoidales bacterium
TGGCCGCTTCGGGGACCATGAGTCCCGCCTTGGCGCAGGCCATGGCGGCACAGCCCGTCTGCAGTACCAGCACGTCGTTCTTGATAAGTTCCTTGACCAGAGTGACGTGAACGTCATCGTGGGCGACGCGGGCATTGTTGCAGCCGACCACCCCGGCCACGCCGCGGATACGTCCATTGATGATGTTATCGTTGAGCGGTCGGTAGGAAGCGCGGAACAGTCCGCCCAGCAGGTAGTTAATGGTCTCATGGCTGAAGCCGGCAATCAGATCGGACTGCTGCTTGGGAATGCGCACATTCTTGCCGCGGTTAGGGAAGTTATCGATGGCGGTCTTGACGATTGCCTTGGCCGTTTCCGTGGCCTTGCGCTCGTCAAACTCCATGTGCAGTGCGCCCTCGATTTTGGCTCTTGAGTCCGTGGTGATAATTTTGGTGTGGAAGCAGCTGGCCACGTCCACCAGTCCCTGCATGATGCACTGGACGTCCACCACGATTGCCTCAACCGCTCCGGTGACGATGGCCGTCTCCTGCTGCAGGAAGTTTCCGGCAATTGGCACGCCGTGGCGCATCAGTATCTCGTTGGCCGTGCAGCACATGCCGGCCAGATTGATGCCTTTGGCGCCTTTGGACTTGGCGTATTCAATCAGTTCCTTGTCCTGTGTGGTTACCGCCAGCATTTCCGCCAGCTGTGGTTCATGGCCATGAATGATGAGGTTGACCTCGTCTTCTTTGAGAACGCCGAGGTTTATCTGGCTGAGCACCGGCGACGGCGTGCCGAAAAGCACGTCCTGAAGTTCAGTAGCAATCATGCTGCCTCCCCAGCCATCGGCGAGGGCAGTTCGGGCCCCCTGGAGGAGCAGGTTTTTGTAATCCTGGTCGACTCCCATGTGGGTGCGGTGCATTGCCTCCACCACCTCGCGGTCAATGCCGCGGGGAGCGACACCAGCCTCGCGCCACAGTTCCTGTCGCTTCAGCGGTGCCTTCCTCAGGGTGAGGAGCTCTCCCTCCTGCCTGCCGAATTCCTTGATGAGCATCTCACCGATGTCAATGGCAATCTCATTGTTGCTCCGGTCGCCGATTTCGATGCCGAGGTCAAGGGCCAGCTGCAGGAGCTTCTGCTCGTCTTTCATCTGGAACTCGGGGGACTCACCCTTAGCCGCGATAAGAAATGCTTCGGTGATGCGGCGACCATGGTCGCTGTGGGCGGCGGCGCCGGCAGCAATCTTTCTGAGGAAATTGCGGGCGGCAATGGTCTCTGCCGTAGCCCCGCAAACACCGGTTCTTTTTCTCTTTTCCTCCGGTGTTTCCTCTTTGCCCTTGGGCAGGGGCACCCGGCAGGGGCCCATGGCACAGATATTGCAACAACTGCCCTCCGAACCTATCGGGCAGGGTCTGGTTGTTTCAGCGCGCTCAAAGACGGTTCTGACTCCATCCTCGCTCGCTTTTGCGAGCATGTCGAGGGTCGCGTCGTCAATACTTTTTACTTCCTTTTCCTTCTCTTCGGCCATTATACTATCCTCCAATCAGTAAGCTATATCTCAGGCGGTCAATTCGGCCAGCATTTCCTTAATCAGTTTGATTGCCTCGGGGTGTCTCATGACCAGCACGTCTGCCCCCGTCAGGAGCAAACACATGGCGGACATGGCCTCAAGTAAAATACCCCTCTTTTTAGCGTCCCCCATCTTGGGGTCTTCCTTTTCGGATATTTTAACTTCCCTGCTCTTCCAGACCTCGCGGGCGATATTACAGACAATGGGGAACTGGAGTTTGTCATCCTGCTGGGTCAGCGCGGCCATTCTCATTCTTTCCATTATTGAGTATGCATACTCAATGCCGTAGCCAATGCCACTGACGGTGGGGTCCATGACAATTAACTCGTCAGGGACACCGAGGTTGCCCAGCAGAATATTGAGCTGCTTGGCCAGGTTAATATCAATCGGTGATGAAGCCACCACGGTATGCTGATAGCCGATGGCGGCGGCACCGAGCTGCTTGTGGTCACCCTCTTCCACCGGCCCGATAATCAAATTTTTGCCGTGGCAGACTTCGGTTACCTTTCGAAAAACCTCAATATCTTTATCATGATTGGCCGTGCCCCAGACGATGAGTGGGACATCGATGGCATCGGCCACCTTTTTGACGACTGCGGTCGCCTCATCGGCACTGCGGTCAAGGCCATTGGGGTCAGTGCTGACCAGTTGCAGGCATATCATCTCTGCGCCGTAATCGGCGATGCACTTTTTAGCCCAGGCAGCGGGGTCGTCCGTGACGCCGGCGAAGGGCTCCAGGGCTGCTTCGGGCCATTCCTCGGGGGGTGAGTCGTAGACCTCCATAGCGATTCTGGGCAAACGCGGCATCTCGCCTTCAAAAAGATAGAACGGATAGCAGGTCTCGCCGCCAACGATAACGGCCTTATCACCCGTGCCCAGCTTGATTTCTTTAATTTTACCGGTATAGGTGGTCTTTGGTATCTCAAATGCCATTTCTATCTCCTTTTCCTAGGCTGGAGTCTTGCGTTTTTCGCTGCCAAACCAGTCTTTTCCGTACCAGTATCGTTCCGCAGTTCTCAGGTATTTCAGTTTATCGGCCCGATTTCCCAGTTTCTGCCGCCACTTCCCCATCTCTTCGCCCTCGGGCTTTCCCTTCTCGTAAGTTGCTCCGAGCACTTCCACCTTGTCGCGGTTGGGGGATTTGGTTTCCTCAACCTGATATTCTTCCATTATTTGCCTCCTTTTAGGTCAGGCCTGCGGCCAGTTTGGCGGCCTTAACCGTATTCATCATCAGCATGGTTATGGTCATCGGCCCGACGCCGCCCGGTACCGGTGTTATGGCGCTGGCCTTTTCTTTGACACCTTCAAAATCGACATCGCCGGCCAGGATGCGCTTGCCTTCCGGCGTTCTGCCGACCTCGTTCACGCCGACGTCAATCACCACCACGCCTTCTTTTACCATGTCGGCGGTAACGGCTTTGGGTCGGCCGGCGGCTACTATCAGTATATCAGCCCTTTTGGTATGAAAGGAAATATCGCGGGTACCGGTATGGCAGATAGTTACCGTGGCGTTGGCCCCCGATCTCTTCTGCAGCAATATGTTGGCAATCGGCTTGCCAACGATGTTGCTCCGGCCAACGACGACAACCTCGGTGCCTTCTACCTGTACTCCAGACCTGACCAGCAGCTGTTGAATGCCATGCGGGGTACAGGGCAGGTAGTCCGGCTCCCCTATCATTAATTTCCCCACATTTACCGGATGAAATCCATCCACGTCCTTTTTGGGATTGATAGCGTAAAGGACTTCCGTCTCATTGAGGTGCTTGGGGAGGGGGAGTTGCACTAGGATGCCGTGTATCTTCGGGTCCTTGTTCAGCCGGTCAATGAGCGCCATCAGTTCGTTTTGAGCGGTCTTCTCCGGCAGGTCAATACGTTCCGAGTGGATGCCCAGCTCGATTGAGGTTTTCTCCTTCTGCCCAACGTATACCTGAGAGGCGGGGTCCGCGCCGACCAGCACGGTAACCAGGCCCGGCACCAGCTTGTGCTTTGCTTTGAGCTCGGCAATCTCCTGTTTCAATTCCTCACGGATTTGTTTGGCTATTTCTGTCCCGCTGATAATCTTTGCCGTCATTTTTTTACTCCTCTAATTGGTTTTAATCGCTTGGACTTTATCCCGCAGCAGTTCGGTCATCAGAGTATCAACCGCATTCGCCGCCCGGCAGTCGGGCAGGTCGAGGAGCGGTTTCATCGCCATGTCAGTTTCACTCACGGTATCATCCAGAGGAATGATGGCGGCTGGTTCCATGCCCAGCCTGGTCAATTCCTCACTGATATGCGGGTCTATACGGTCGGGAACCATATTTATGATAATTGACTGCCTTTTTACCACCAGCTTGAGTTCGTCAACAAGCGCTCCGACGCGGGCGATGGTGCGGACGCCTTTCACCGAGTGGTTGGACACGAGGAGCAGTTCGTCAATGTTCTGCGTGGTGCGGCGGCTCAGGTGCTCCATCCCGGCTTCGTTATCCATAACAATGTACTGGTAGTTACCGGCCATACTGTCCATGAATTTGCGCAGGAGCAGGTTGGGATAGCAGTAGCAGGCCGGGCCTTCTCCCCGGCCCATGGTCACCAGGTCAAGCCCTTTGCTCTCAACCATAGCATCGTTGAGTCTGAATTCCAGGTACGCTTCCTTGGTCATTCCCGGCGGGATATTGATTTTCTCTTCATTGAAGGTGGCAATGATGGAGCCAACGGTCTGCCTGATGCTGAGCCCCAGGCTCTCCCCGAGGTTGGCATTGGGGTCGGCATCTACCGCCAGAATTGGCCCCAGGCCATTCTTCTTCAGATAGCGGATGGCCAGGCTGGTAATGGTGGTCTTGCCACTACCACCTTTGCCGGCAACTGCAATATTATAGCTCAAGCTTTAATCCCCTTTTCCTGATTGTTATTCGACCTTCCAGCCAGCCTTTTGCTCACCGCGGGAAATTCATCAGTATTGGTGTGCGGCAGGAACAGCGCGGCTACGTAATTATTCATGAAGTCTACATTCTCGCTCAGCTCGAAATTGGTCATCATCTGGGCCACTCTCCGGGCATCGTCAAGCAGGTCAGTGGAGAAAGATGTCAGCCTGGCGCCCAGAAGTGAGCCATTGCCGATGAAGATAAACCGTTCCTCAGGCAGTTCGGGGAGCAGGCCGATGGTGATGGCCCTTTTAATGTCAATATGACTGCCGAAGGCACCAGCGATAATCACCTGGTCGAAGTTGCAGCATTCAATACCCACGCTTTTACTCAGGGTCTGGCAACCGGCATACATGGCTGCCTTGGCACGCATCAGATTATCAATATCAACTTCGGTAATCACGATATCACTGCCGGTCTGCGTTTCCGTTGCCCGGGCCAGGACGTACTCGTAGCCATCGGCGCCCTCTCTGACTCGCTTGGTGGCCAGGTTCTGATTGAACTTGCCGTTCTGCCCAATGATGCCGATTTCCAGCATCTCGGCAACCGTATTAATCAAGCCCGAACCACAGATGCCTTTTGGTCTGGCGTTGCCGATGGTGCCGATTTTCGGTTCGAAGTTTGACGGGTTGATTTTAACATCCTCTATGGCGCCCTCGGCGGCAATGATACCATGCTTGACGCCGCCCCCCTCAAACGCCGGCCCCGCGGAGCAAGAAGCGGTGACCATCCAGTCTGAGTTACCAACTACTATTTCTCCGTTGGTGCCGATATCCATGAAAAAGGTCAACGCCTTTCTCTGGTGCACGCCGGAACCGACAATCCCGGAGACAATGTCCCCGCCCACGTAGCTGGCCACTGCCGGGAAGGGGAAGAGGTGGGCGTGGTCACTGACCTGAATCCCCAGCGAATTTGCGGGCACCGGGGGGAAAAAGTTGGCCACGGGCGTATAGGGCGTCAATCTGATGTACTGAGGGTTGAGGCCGAGCAAAATCTGGGTCATGGTGGTATTGCCGGCAGCCATAATATGGCTGATGCGTTCTGTCTCAACCTTGCTCTCGTCCTGCAGTTCCCCGATGATGTCATTGATGGTGGCGACAACTGCCTGTTGCAATTTTTTCAGGCCACCCGTTTTCTGGCAGTAGGCAATACGGGTGATGACGTCTTGCCCGTAGCGTATCTGGCCGTTGTAGGCCATACTCTCGGCCACGACCCGACCGCGGTTTAAATCGAGCAATTGCCCGCAGACGGTGGTGGTGCCGATGTCAAAGGCCAGTGAGTAATGTTTATCTCTGGTGTCCCCGACCTCGATATTTATCACTCGCGGCCGACGTCTGTCTCCGGCCCTTGGCTTTGCCGCAGTAACCAGTGTCGTTACGGTAGCTTTCCAGTCGCCATCACGTAGAGTACCGGCCAGCTTTTTCACCACCGGGAAGTCAATGGACAGGTTGCTCAGATGGTAGCGCTGCTTGAGACCCCGGAGCAGCCGGGAAAGGTCGCTGGTGTTGTCATCCAGCGTGGGCGGCGGCAGCTCCACGAAGTATTTGGTCAGGGGGGGCACAAACCGCCAGCCGGTGGCGAGGACTTCAGAGACTCTCTTCTGTTCACGGGCCAGGACGGCTTTTTCCAGCCTTGACTCGACTGGAACGTATATGGACAAATCGGAGAGAACCTTGCTCTGACAGGCCTGCCTGATTCCTTTATTGAATTCCTCGTCGGTGATTTTATCGGTTCGGGTGGTCTCTACGTCACCTTTTTCAATCTGTACTTTGCACGTCCCGCAGGTGCCAGCACCACCGCAGGAAGCGTAAATACGCACCCCGGCGGCAATAGCCGCCTGCAACAGATTCTCTCCCTGGTCCACCACAATTTCCACGTTGTCCGGGTTGAAGTGGACCTTGTATTTTTTCTTTTCCACCATCTTAGCTATCTACGTTAATATTAAATAATTATTAAAATTGTTTAGAAGAGTCCCTGTACTTTACCTGTGTTGACATCCACGTCAACTCTGCGAAAGGCCGGGTCGGAACTGGTGCCGGGCATCAGGCTGATGGTGCCGGCGCAGGGGCAGAGGAATTTGGCTCCCGAGTAAATAAGGACGTCACGTATGGGCAGCGTCCAGTCTTTGGGCACTCCTTTCACCGCTGGCTCATGGGTGAGACTAAGGTGTGTCTTCACCATCATCGTGGCGTATTCGTTAAACTTGGCATCGGACTCAAACGCCTTGGCCTTGGCCTCGGCATCAGGAGTCCAGGATACGCCATCGGCACCGTAGACCACCTTGGCGATTTTCCCCACCCGCTCCCGCAGCTTCATTTCCATGGGATAGAGGAACTGGAAATCGGTCTGTTCCTCGCAGGCTTCCTTGACAGTGTCCGCCAGCTCTAGTGCGCCATCGCCACCATCGGCCCAGTGGGAGGCAACGGCGCAGCGTGCTCCTGCCCCCTCGGCCGCTTTGCGTACCATGGCGATTTCTTCCTTGGTGTCAGTGGCAAAGCAGTTGATGCACACCACCGGGTTGATGCCGGAGGTGCGGATGGTATTGATGTGGTGGAGCATATTGGGCAGACCTTTCTCCAGCAGACCGAGGTCCTCTTTGATATAGGCTTCAGGCAATGGCAGCCCGGCCACCACCTTGGGGCCACCACCGTGCATCTTCAGCGCGCGGATGGTGGTGGTGAGCACGGATACGTGCGGTTTGAGGCCGCTATAGCGGCACTTCACATTCCAGAATTTTTCAAAGCCGATGTCAGCGGCAAAGCCGCTCTCGGTGACGTGATAGTCGAATAATTTGAGGCCAACGCGGTCACCGATGATGGAAGACTGCCCTACGGCGATATTGGCAAACGGGCCGGCATGCACCATCAATGGCTGGTACTCAACGGTGGAGCACAGAGTGGGGTTGATGGCGTTGCGCATCCAGGCGGTCATTGCTCCTCCCACTTCAAGGTCGCCGGTGGTAACGGGGTTGCCCTTCTTATCATAGGCGACGGTGATTTCGTCCAGTCGTTTGCGCAGGTCGGCCAGGTCATTCACGATGGAGAGGATGGCCATGAGCTCGGAGCTGACGCTGATGCCGAACTTCGACGGCATCATGAAACCGTCCATGCGATTGCCCAGGCCGATGATGATACTGCGCAGGCTCTGGGCACAGAAGTCCATAATCCATCCCATCTCCACCTTGGTGGGATCAATGTCCAGTCGACGCATTTTGGTCAGCCTGGCGAGCTGCTCGTCGTCATAGTTGCGCTCATGTTGCATCCGGGCGGTGAGGGCGACCATCGCCAGGTTATGGGCGTTGTTGATGTCGTTGATATCACCGGTGAGGCCCATGGAGAACTCGGTAAGCGGAATCAATAGTGCATTGCCACCGCCGGCAGCGGTCCCCTTGATGTTCATCGTTGGGCCCCCCGAGGGCTGGCGGATGCAGCCGCCAACGTTCCAGCCCCTCTTGCCCATACCTTCAATCAACCCGACGGTAGTGGTGCTTTTCCCTTCACCAAGTGGAGTTGGGGTGATGGCGGTTACCTCAACATACTTGCCATCAGGCTTGTCTTTGAGGCGGTCGATAATCTTCAGAAAATCAAGTTTGGAGATTCTACCGTAGGGAAGAATCTCGTCCTTCTCCAGCCCCAGCCGTTCACGCCACTCCTCCGGCATTGGCAAATTCGCCTCGGCTGCTTCAGCAATCTGCCAGTCCTTCATTTTGGTTGCGTCGTATGCCACGGGAACCTCCTGTATTGTATTTTTAGTAGCTAATCTTATTTAAATCTGGCGTTTTCTTTTACGGTTATCAGTTTCTGATAAATATTCTTTACTGCATTCATAACTAACGGGCTGGCGTCAACCAGAGGTTGATTGGCCAGGTCAGCATCGACGATTGCCTGGTCATAAGGAATGAAGCCAAGGAATTCCAAGTCAGGCAGACTGGAAATGAGGAAATCACGGTCAGATTGGGTTCGGATTTTGTTGCCTGCCACGGCGATATTCTTCAGGCCGATATCCTCGGCCAGTCCATTTATGGAGCGGGCGGTTTCCAGGCTCCGCCGCCCCGGCTCCACAACCACAATCAATTTATCAACGGCACCGGCGGTCGCCCTTCCCAGATGCTCTATGCCTGCCTCCATATCCATTATGATGACCTCGTTTCTGGCCAGAAGCAGGTGGCTCATCAATGCTTTGAGCAGCGTATTTTCCGGGCAGTAGCAGCCGGTACCTCCTTTTTTAATTCGCCCCATAACCATCAACCTGATATCGTCAAGCTTTTGCCAGTACTTTTCCGGGAGGTCGTCAACCTTCGGATTCAATTTGAAGTAGGCCCCCGAGCGCCCCGGCTGAGTTTCCGTCCGCTCGGCGATGAGGTCTTTCATTTCCGAAATGGGGACAATATCTTCCGGATGGGCGAAGCCAAAGGTGGCGGCGAGGTTGGCATCTGGGTCGGCATCGATAGCGAGGACAGAATAGCCGGACGTAGCAAAAGTGTGGGCGAGCACGGATGCCAACAGCGTCTTGCCCACGCCGCCTTTACCACTAATCGCTATCTTCATAATTTTAATAGAGCGGTAACTTTTATGTCTAATCCTGGGAGAATATTTTGGATATATTGAAGACGATTTATTTGCCGCCTATTATACTATCTATTATTTTCGGTGGCAAGGGTTCGCATAGAAATTTGACCAGACTTCTTGCTAAACTGCCAGTGTGGAAAGGTGCTTTATTCTTTTCAGCATGTTGGGGTGCGTGGTGAAAATTTCCATTAGCTTTTGAGATTTACTTAGCTTTACTTCCTTCTGGCGCAGCTCCATGAGTTCATCATAGTCAATGGCGCTGCC
>DASRZK010000008.1:0-2428 GCA_035686505.1 Dehalococcoidales bacterium
CCCGGAGATACTGGGGGTCAGCGGTAAACTGGACCCGGCGAGCAAGGGCATAGAGAAAGCCGACGCTTCGCGCAACTTCCAGTACGCTACCGCTTTCCTCGATTCTACCGGCCACTGCCTGTTCATCGCCTTCGCTATCCTGGATATACCCTCCGGCCTTGAGGGCATGGTAGAGGAGTGCAATGGCGTGCTCGGCACCAACTGGACAGTGAATGACGTTGGCCGGCTTGGCGGTGATATTGTCAAGATGGAGCGTGCTTTCAACCTGGCTGCCGGCTTCACCAACCTTGATGACCGCGTTCCGGAGTTCATGAAATATGAGAAGCTGCCACCGCACAACGTCGTTTATGATTTACCTGACGAGATACTGGACAAAGTCCACAATCCCTAGCCAGTAACCTGAATCTGACCACGAGCCCCCTTCGCCATCGCTGTGGAGGGGGCTTTCTTCATCTTGCTAAAATACGGTATAATTAAATTTGTAATTAACAGATGAGGAACTAGCTATGAACAAGATTGAGATAAGGTTTTTCGCCAGCTTGCGTAAATATCACCCCAACTCCGGCAACAGTGAAGCCTTTACCATGGAACTGAACGATAAGACCAGCCTTGGTAATCTGATAGACAAACTTAAAATCCCCCGGCAGGAAATAGGCGTGCTCATGGTTAACGGCACCTGGCAAAAGGAAAACTACCTCCTCCAGGATGAGGACCGGGTAGGACTCTTTCCGCTCATCGGTGGGGGATAATTGATGATTGAAGTACACCTTTACGGCAAACTGCGCCGCTTTACCGATAACCAGGACCCCTCCCAAGATTCCATTATTAATATTCCGGTTAAAAATGACGACTCAATTGAAAGCATTGTGCAACGCATCGGCATACCGCTTGAGGAGCTGGGCAGCAATATTTTCCTCAATGGCGAGTATTCGGCACTGGAAAGAAAAGTGAGCAATGGAGACCGCCTGGGCATCTTTCCAGATGATATGAAGCTCCTTTACAAGTGGTATTTTGATAAAGCTTCATAGCGCATCAGGGGAATGAAATTGTATCGGGCACCGCGGGGAACAACCGACATTCTGCCAGAAGAACAGGCCTACTGGCGTTACATCGAGCAAAAAGCCGCCCGTATCTGCCAGTTCTATGGTTATGAGCGGATTGATTCTCCGGCGTTTGAGGACACCTCCCTTTTCACGCGCAGCGTAGGACCGGGAACGGACATCGTGGAAAAGGAGATGTACTCCTTCACCGATAAAGGCGATAACCAGGTCACGCTGCGCCCGGAAGGCACCGCACCGGTATGCCGTGCCTATCTGGAGCACGGGTTCCACAGCCGGCCGCAGCCGGTCAAACTCTACTATCTGGCCGCCATTTTCCGATATGAAAGGCCACAGGCAGGAAGGTTCAGGCAGCACTACCAGTTTGGCTGCGAGGCCATCGGTGACGATGACCCTTCCCTCGATGCGGAAAACATTGACCTTGCCTGGCAGTTTTTTCAATCGCTGGGCCTGCAGCGCCTTACCCTGCAACTGAACAGCATCGGCTGCAAGCAGTGCCGGCCAAACTACCTCAACGTTTTGCAGGAATACTACACCGGCCATGCGGCGGTGCTGTGCAACGATTGCCGGAAAAGACTGGGCCGAAACCTGCTCCGGCTGCTCGACTGCAAGCAGCCGTCCTGCCAGGACGCGGCTGACCAGGCACCCCGGAGCGCTGACCACCTGTGCCCGCAGTGCCGGGAGCACTTTGACCGGCTTATTGCATACCTTGACCTGCTGAAGATTCCCTTCACCCTCAACCACCGCCTGGTTCGCGGGCTTGATTACTACACGAGAACCGTTTTTGAAATTCAGCCCGAAAGCGGGGGCGCACAGAGCACCATCTGCGGCGGCGGGCGGTATGATGACCTGATTGAGGAACTGGGCGGCAGACCAACCCCCGCCATCGGCTTTGCCATCGGCATGGAACGGATAATCCTCAACCTCAAGGCACAGTCCGTGCCCGTCCCGCCCCTGCCCGGGCCACTGGTATTTATCGCCCGCCAGGGTGAGGCCGCCAGAAATGAAACGGTCAGGCTGGCGTCTTATCTGAGGCAGAAGGGCATCGGCGTCATCATGGCCACGGGCGACCGCAGTCTCAAGGCACAGCTCAGACAGGCCAATAACCTTGGGGTGCATTATACCGTTATAATAGGTGAGGAAGAATTAAAAAACGGCACCGCATCATTGCGGGATATGACCACCGCCCTACAAAAAACGGTCAGGGTGACTAAATTACCAGAACTATTAAAAGGTTAACGCAGACCAATGATGAAGTGATAATCGTGAATTTATGTAAAATTTCTACCAAAAAGCCTTGACAAAAATATTTTTTCTGTTTATATTGAGAATGGTATCTATAATAAAAGGAGGTGATGTAATGGCAGGAC
>DASRZK010000009.1:0-9283 GCA_035686505.1 Dehalococcoidales bacterium
CAACGATATCTTTAATATCGGCAGCCAGCACGTCCTTGGGCAGGCGGTACTTGGGGATGGCTGACCAGAGCTGACCGCCGGGCTGCGGGCTGGCCTCAAAAATGGTCACCGGATAGCCGAGTTTCACGAGGTCAGAAGCGCAGGTGAGCCCGGAAGGCCCGGCCCCGACCACGGCCACTTTGGGCTTCGACTTATCAATGACCGGTTTTTCTTCCAGAGGGATTTCTCCGTCTTTCCTTTTCTGCCGGACGATATCGGCGGCAAATCTTTTCAGCGGGGCGATGGCCACCGGCTGGTCAACCTCGTCGCGATTGCATTCCTGCTCGCAGGGGTGATGGCAGATTCTGCCCAGTACCGCCGGCAGCGGTATCCACTGCTTGATGTGGTTCAGGGCTTCGAGGTGCTTACCTTTAGAAATCAGGGCCACGTATCCCTGCCCGTTGCACCCCGCGGGGCAGGTGAGCTTGCAGGGAGGTCGTGCCGCCTTGCTGATGGCCACGGCGCTGGGAATCGCCTGCGGGTAGCGCTTGTTGATGGCCTTGTAGGTGTTCAAACCCTGCTCAAACTCGTTGATTAAATCAACGGGACAGGCCTCAAAGCAGTCGCCGCAGGAACTGCACTTCTCGATGTCCACGTAGCGCGGCTTCTTGAGCACCTTTACTTTGAATTCGCCCACCTCACCTTCCAGAGATTGAACCCGGGAATTGGACAAAATCTCAATATTCAGGTGCTTGTCCACCTCGATAAGCTTCGGTGAAATCATGCACATAGCGCAGTCATTGGTGGGGAAGGTCTTGTCCAGTTGGGACATCCGACCGCCAATCGAGGTCGTTTCCTCGACCATATACACCTTAAACCCGGAATTGGCCAGATCGAGGGCGCTCTGCATACCGCTGATGCCACCCCCCACCACCATAACCGCACCAACCCTGTTCTTATTTTTCTTTTCCTGGTTACCGTTCTTGGCCATTATAAAAGACCTTTCTCTTTCAGAAGCGGCCGCGGGTCGACAAAGTGACGGGCAAACCACTTCTCCGCCGACGGGTCGCCAAAGGCCAGCCCCATCAGTTCGGTGAAGTAGAGAATGGGAACGTTATAACGCTTACCCGCCTGCGCCGAAATTTCCGCCTGATGTGTATCCAGGTTCGACTGGCACATCGGACACGCCACCACGATGGCGTCAGCTTCAGCTTCCTCAGCCATGTCAAACAGCTTCTGTATCATTCTCCAGGCCACCTCGGGCATGGTGAGCACATGTTCGGCGCCGCAGCAATCGGTTTTATAGCTCCAGTTCTTCACATCAACGCCCAGCGTTTTCAGGATATTGTCCATAGACTCGGGGTTATCAGGGTCGCTGGCGCCAGTTATCCGCGGCGGCCTGGTAATCAAACAGCCGTAGTAGCCGACCGCCTTCAGGTCTTCCAGCGGCTTCTTCACCTTTTCCAGAATTGTTTTCTCGCCAACTTCTTCCCAGATGAAGTCGACGAGGTGTTTTATATTGAAATCGCCTTTGTAACCGTTACCAGCGCCTTCAATCCGTTCGCCCGACCGCAGTGCCTTGTCGGCATGCTTCAACCTGGAATAGCAGGCCGCGCAGGGCACCACCAGGTCGAGCCCCGTCTTATCCGCCGTTTCCAGATTGCGGGCCGGCAGGGCCAGCGCCAGCCCGTCATCAGTGGCGTGTGCCGAAGCAGCCCCGCAGCAGGTCCAGTCAGCCAGCTCCTTAAGGTCAATATCGAGTATGCGGGCTACGGCTGCCACAGACTCACCGTACTCTCTGGCGCTGCTTTCAATGGTACAACCGGGATAATAAGAAACTTCCATATCTTGCCTTATTTCTTTACCTTCTTGAAGATACTCTTCACCTGTCGCCCGGCTCTGACCCTAGGTGGCAGGAGCTTTATCTTGCCGCGTTTGAACATGGCCATGCCGGTGCTGGCCTGCTTCCTCAGGCCATTCAATCCCCCGCTCCTCAATGTATAGACCACCGCCATCTCCGGCTCGTGGACGCGACCATGCCTCCGCAGCGAAGACAGAAACGCCGAATGGAAAATGGGAGCATTCTTTTGCCCTGTCTTTATCCCTTCGCTTTGCGAAAGCTGCCTGAGGGTATCCATGACATGGGCAATATCGATATCGTTGGGACAGCGTGTGGTACAGGTCTCGCACGATGCGCAGACCCATATCGTGTCGCTGCGGAGTGCCTCATCCAGCAGTCCCAGCTGAAGCATGCGCATCAGCCGGTGCGGCACAATATCCATGGCAAAGGTCACCGGGCACCCGTTGGTACACTTTTCACACTGAAAGCAGGCAGATATCCTCTGCCCGCTCAAATCCTCAATCTTTCTCCGCAGTAATGGTTTGGGGATAATTTTTTCTGGAACTCTGACCAAAGTCACTTTCCTCCTGTTTTCTGTCAGAATATAGCTTTAATTATGGTAAAAGTTAAGGTTTAACCTCTATAGTGTAATGTCTTGGAGATTGGCTTCCGGTTGGATTCCTAAGATTTGAACTTTTTATTCAGATAGGTCAAGCTCGGCTCGCTTCAGGTATTTCTCCACCCTTTTCAGCAGCTCCTCGGGCCTGACTGGCTTATCGATATAGTCCTCGGTCTCAAGGGTAAGCCCGCCGCTCATGGCGATGGAACTTCCCCCACCCCGTTCGGCGTAGCTGGTCAGAATAATAACCGGGATCTTTTTCAGCTCAGCGTCCTTTTTCAATTGCTCCGCGGTGGAAAACCCGTCTTTCACCGGCATGATTACATCAAGGAGGATCAGGTCCGGGTTCTCCTCCTTCGCCTTCCGCAATCCATCATCGCCATCGTACGATACGATTACCTCGTACGGCTTGCTTTCCAGAACCGTCCTGGTCGCCTCAACAAAATCGGGGTCATCATCGATGAGCAGGATTCTGGCTATTTTAGTCATAGTTGCGCCCTTTCGTAAAAATTTAGATAGCTAGGCTTATTTATTCTTATTTACCAGCCGCTCCACACGTTCCAGAAGAACCTCAGGGTTGATAGGTTTCTCCACGTAGTCATCAACGTTGAACTCGAGCGCCGTTTCCAGCTCGTATCGTCTCCTGCTGGCTTCCTCACGCACCGAGCTCAGAATCAGGATAGGTATGTGTCGATATTTCGACCACCTGCCGTCCTCAAGCTCCTTCAATACGGCAAAGCCATCCATCTTGGGCATGAGAAGGTCAATAATCATCAGGTCTGGCTCTTCAGCCCGCAGTGCCGCCAGACATTCGATGCCATCACAGGCCGTCACTGTCTCATAGCCCTTCGTTTCCAGAAGTATGGTGACGACATCGCGAATATCAGGGTCATCATCGACGAGCAATATTTTATACGCCATTTCTGACCTCCCTTCAAATTATATCACGGGTTACACTCATTGCCAATTTACGTTTTCTGGCTCTTGAGACGCGCCCTTCGGTTCGTCTTCTTCCCGGCAATGGCCAGGTTCCTGGGCAGCATGAAGGTAAACCTGCTGCCCCGACCCTTCTTATCTTCAGGGTTGGGGCTTTCCGCCCATATTTTCCCGCCATGTGCCTCGACCACCCTCTTGACAATGGACAACCCCAGCCCCGAACCTGCCTTCTCGCGGTCGCTGCCGCGGTAAAAATCATCGAAAATCTTGGGCATGTCTTCAGCGCTGATGCCAACGCCCGTATCCAGGACCTCCGTATGAATATCACCATTCTGCTCGGTAACCCTAAGCAGTACCTCACCGTTTTCGGGAGTGAACTTTATGGCGTTGACCAGCAGGTTGGTGATTGCCTGTTTCAAACGTACACTGGAGGCTTTAAGCATCGGCAGGGATGCGGGCACCCTGGTGCTGAGCTTAATATTTTTATCCGTTGCCATGGCGCGTACATTTTCCACCGAATCGTCCACCACCTGAACGAGAGACATCTCCTCCATCTCTTTGACGATCTGCCCCCCTTCAATCCGTGAAATATCGAGCAGGTCGCTGATTAATTCCAGTTGCTCGGTGATTCTGATGCTGCTTCTCTCCAGCATCTGCCTCTGCTTATCAGTCAGCTCGCCAGAAAAGCCTCCGAGCATAAGCTGTATATAGCTCTGTACCGCAGAGAGTGGCGCTTTGAGGTCGTGCGACGCTATGGCCAGAAAGCGGAGCAGGTGCTGTCTGCTTTCCTCCAGCGTGTTTAACTCCTCGCTCGCCTCTTCCAGTTCCCGGGTTTTTTCGGTCAGCCCCTTCTGCTGCAGGGTAACCACCTCACGCTGTCTTTTCCTAAGTTCCCCAGATACGCTGGTAACCATATATGCGGAAGCATACAGGCAGGTGGAAAGCGCCACGATTACGCTCAGTATATAAGAACCCTGCTGATAAAGGCCGGCCACCGCAAATCCCTCCAGATGGACATGGGGGATTACCTCGTAGTACTCCAGGCCCACCAGCAATAAAACGAGCAAGATGGCCCAGGTTGCGACCAAATAAGCGACGCGGTAATGGAGCAATATGCCAGCGAGAATCACGTGGAAGACAAAATAGAAAATAAAGGGATTTTCAATGCCACCGGTATAGTGCAGAAGTACGGTGAGCGCCGCCAGGTCCACGATGATATGGACGTTACCCACAGCCCGCGCTTTCTCAATCAGCGGAGAAGTCGCCTTTGGTATGGTAAGCAGGCGACGTAGCGGCACGGTAAGCGTCTCCGGTAATGAACCGCTGGCTTCAGCAATCAGGTGCTTCGCCTGATAAAGAAAGAGAAAATTGTAGACGGTCACCACGACACAGATGATGTAGGTGGGCACTAAAGAAAATCTGATGTGAAATACCTGCGTGGCCAGCAGGCTAGCAATGAGAACGCCGGCAATCGCCAGCCACCTCATCTTGACGAAAACGCCAATCCTTACCACCAGAGCTGATTCCTCTGGGGTAAGCCCGGGAACATTTCCTTCTCTGGGTACGGTACGACCACCTGACTCAGTGGTCATAATACACCTCCCAGCCTATTCTATATTGCCGGTCACCGAGTGACAAGGTTTACCGCTGATTCATATTCCATAATAAGTATCTTTTCCTGTGCTACAAAAACATTAAGCAACATTAGAGTCCGGCAGCATCCAGTACTTCCGGGACTTTTCTTTCCCAGCCAATGGCCATGATATGTACGCCCTGGCACATTGACCTCATCTCTTTGATAAGGCGGGCCGCAATCTCAATGCTTTTTTTCGCCCGGTCCTCAGCCTCATCCATCTCTTCGATCAGGTCGTCAGGCACGTACACTCCGGCAACGTTCTTATTCATAAACCGCGCCATACCGGCGGATTTCAGAAGCACGATGCCCACCATCACCGGCACTTTGAGATAGGCGGTTGCTTTCATGAATTCTTCAAACTTTTTCGGCTCATAGACCGCCTGCGTCTGGATGAACTCCGCCCCGGCCTTCACTTTCTTCTCCATCTTGATGATTTGCAGCTCTACCGGATCGGAGGCCGGTGAAACCACCGCCCCGAGACAGTACTTTGGCGACCCCACGAGCTCCTTCCCCGCCAGGTCTTTCCCCTGTTCCAGCTCTTTGGCTGCCTTAAGTAGAGAGACCGAATCAAGGTCGAAGACGGGCTTGGCCTGAGGATGGTCACCAAGTGAGACGTGGTCACCGGTCAGGCAGAGCACATTTTCAATGCCCAGAACAGAGGCACTGAGCAGGTCAGACTGCAGGGCAATCCGATTTCGGTCCCGGCAGGTTACCTGAAGGACTGGCTCCAGACCCTTCTGTTTCAGAATGCAGCAGGTAGCCAGAGAGCCCAGCCTCATCGCCGAGCTCTGCTGGTCGGTGGCGTTGATGGCATCCACCCTCCCGCGCATCACTTCAGCCGTTTCCAGCATCTCCTGAATATCAACGCCTTTGGGCGGGCCAACCTCCGCGGTTACCACAAATTTACCCTGTTTTGTCAGCTCAACAATGCTCATTTCCTGGTGAGGCCTCCGTTTAACTATAGTTTGCCGAAGCAATCATTGTGCACCCCAGCACGATACCATCAGATTCATATTATCAACTTTATGTTAAAGATAAGCCACGCTGCATAATAACTGGATAATATTGCTGATGGAAAATCATGCTTGCTTCAGGGGCAAACGAAGATGATAACGTCCCGGCAATCGGCTGGCAGCAGAAAGCAACTGGCTTAAAAACACTAATTATTAAGATACAAACAGAATGAACAAATGTCAATAGCGCCGGTATTCACACCATCGCCAAGCCCGGTAAAACGCAATAATATGGCGCTACTAGTTGACCTTGTCTGGTCATTCCAATTAGAATAAATCTTAAAGGAACTGGAGCAAGAGATTGTGAGCGCCATTGAAGCCCTGAAACGCTGCGAGATATTTCTCGGGCTGGACAATAACGACCTGCAAAAAATCGTTGGCCTGCCGTCCTGCCAGGAGAAGGCGTACCAACCGGAGGAGGCAATTTTCCATGCCGGTCAACCTGCCGACCATCTCTACGTACTCGTGGAAGGAAAGGTTGACCTGGTGGCGGAGATATCCACACCATCGTCCAAATTACTGAGGCCCACGCTGATAACAATCATCGGCAAGGGTAGCATCTTTGGCTGGCCAGCCCTGGTACCACCGCATATTTTCAGCCTGACGGCCATTGCCAAGGCACCGGTTCAGCTCCTGGTTATTGGCGGCAGTGACATTCGAAACCTGTTTAAACTCCACCCACATATCGGCTACGAGGTGACCCAGAGTCTGCTACAGGTCATCGCTTCCAGGTTTCGGACCATTGAGCAGTTATTGGTAACCGGCAAACGGTCAATCCTGTTTGAAATACCAAAGTGGACCGGCCGATAAATAAGAAATGTTTTTAATGTGAGCTATGAACCCATTCCATTACTCAAGCGATGGGCTGCCCGCCCGTATGAAGCTGGGGCAAACACACCGTGAGTGGTCGCATTATGTCGTTCGCTACCCCACCGCTCACCCAACACGCTATGAAAAGAACAATACTGTCCTGGCTGAGTATTTCCGGCCGCTGAATGCCATCGGTGCCCCGCTGGTAATCCTGTTCCACGGCATCGGCGACCAGATCCTCATTCCCTGCAAGATGCTGGCCCGGTCTCTGGTCAAGAAAGGCATGGCCTGCTTTGTCCTTTATTCGGTCTTTCACTCGCGGCGTTTGGCGGAGGAGGTGAAATCACGCTATCCCTCTCTCACCCCCGACGAGTGGTTTGAGCACTACGTCATTTCCGTAACCGACGTACGCCAGGCAATCGACTGGGCAAAAAGTCGTACCGAAATCGACACTGAAAAGGTGGGGATAATCGGCATAAGCTTCGGTGGCTTCATCTCGGCCATCACCATGGGCATAGACGACCGCATCAAAGCAGGGGCTTTCCTCATCGCCGGCGGGAACTCGCAGAAGATAGGGCGCTTCAGTCGCAAGCACTCCATGAGGAAGGGCTACCAAGTGACCGAAGAAGAGTACAACCATGACCAGCAGGTCTACCGTCAATATCTGAGCGAGGTCGCCGAGAAGGGTTATGAGAATGTCGCACCCCCCAGCAATGGCTTTCTGATTGACCCGATGACCTACGGCCACTGCCTGCAGGAGCGCCCTGTGCTGATGCTCAACGCCCTCTGGGACGAATACATACCAAAAGAGGCCACGCTTGACTTCTGGGAGGCTTCCGGCAAGCCGGCCCTGAGTTGGTTCCCGGGAACACACACCACTTTCTGGCTCTGGTATCCGCTCATCCGTCGTAAAATCGCACGTTTCCTGGTATCCGCCTTTAATACCGATAGCAATATTTAACTGATAATCACTGAGACAGGGAGGCAACCATGCCACAGGAATATGAAATCAATGAACTGGCCAAAGAAGAATCATGGCGTATGTTCCGCATCATCGGCGAGCTGGTGGAGGGTTTCGACCGGCTCTCCGGCGTAGAGCCAGCCGTTTCCATTTACGGCTCAGCCAGGGTGAAGCCAGAGGACGAGCTTTACCAGAAAACGGAGGAAATCGCCCACCGCCTGGGCAAGGCGGGGTTCTCCATAATCACCGGCGGCGGACCTGGTCTGATGGAAGCCGCCAACAAAGGTGCTTCCAGGGCCGGTGTCCAATCAGTAGGCGTCAATATTGAGCTGCCGGAAGAACAGTCGCCTAACACCTATTCCAACGTTTCCCTTTCGCTGCGTCACTTCTTTGTCCGCAAGGTGCTGCTGGTGAAATATGCCACCGCCTTCATCATCATGCCCGGCGGTCTCGGGACACTTGATGAGCTCACCGAAGTGCTGACCCTCATGCAGACCCACAAGATAAGGCCATTTCCGGTGCTGTTATACGGCAGTGGTTACTGGAACGGCTTTCTGGACTGGCTGAGGAATTATACGCTGGACAGAAATTTCATTTCCGCAGAAGACCTGCACCTGCTCCGCGTCTGCGACGATACCGAGGAAATCGTTGACGCGGTCCGTAAATGGTGCCTGAAGCAGGAAATTGCCGGCAAAAGTGCTATTGCCAGGTAGAAATATCAGCACGGGCGCAATTTAATGGGGATAAGCTTTGTTACCGGCTGAGAAATCTGAAATTTTTAAAGAATTCCCTGATTTTCTCCAGCTTGAACGAGGATGAGCTTTCCGGGTTGGCCGAGCTGACTTTCGAGCACAGCTTCCAGCCTGATGAATTCATCTTCTGGGAAGGTGACGAGCACGATTACTTCTACGTGATTGCTGAGGGAAGGGTAAAGGTGGTCAAGCACTCGTCTTCGGGCAAAGAATTCATCATCGCCTTCTTTGAGTCGGGGGAGATGTTCGGCGAGGTAGCCGTTTTTGAAGGTAAACCTTATCCCGCCTCCGCCCAGGCGATTTCTGCCACCAATGTACTGGGCATAAGAAGGCGACATTTCCTTGATTTCCTCGCCAACCACCCACAGGTGGCAGTGCGTATTATAAGCG
This sequence comes from Dehalococcoidales bacterium, assembly GCA_035686505.1. GTDB lineage: Bacteria > Chloroflexota > Dehalococcoidia > Dehalococcoidales > RBG-16-60-22 > E44-bin89. The sequence goes on from DASRZK010000009.1 coordinate 8,937, forward strand.
TTCTCGGCGGTCGCCTCCGCGATGCCCAGGGTCGACTCAAGGATCTTGCCGGAGAGAGAGTCCAGCAACGGCTGGCCCGCATTCTGCTGATGCTTGCTTCCCGGATGGGCCACACCCTTCCCTTTACCCGCCAGGAGCTGGCCGACATGGCCGGCATGACCACGGAGACCGCTATCCGGCTTACCAGCCAGTTGAAGGAAAGAGGAATTATCAACACCGTTCGTGGCCAGCTCATTATCGTTAACGAGGCCAAGCTCAGGGTACTGGCCGAAGGCCCGCCAACCATCTGAAAACACGATTATCCACCATCGAATCAATTTTTTATAAACTGTACTGCCTGGCCACTT
>DASRZK010000010.1:0-2461 GCA_035686505.1 Dehalococcoidales bacterium
CGTCATGTCCGGGGAAGCTCTGCAGTATCTCTTTTATCCGGTACAGACTGGCTTTATCTTTCTCGGCATCACTGGTCTGGCTGAGGCTGATGACCAGCCGGCGATTTTCCATCGGTGTCTCCTTTGGCTTCGTCTCCGCAACGGGCTGTTTGGCTTCGATGAGTGGTGGGGCAACTTCCTCTTCCGCCACCGCCGCTACCTCTACTTTCTCTTCCGTCTCTTCCGGGGGCTGGTAAAGGCGCGCATCTTCACAGCTCACCTGCACCCTGTCCTCCCTCATCCTCACCTTGCCGTTTACCTCAAGGATATTCCCCTCCTGCCACAGCTCACCTTTTTCCGCAAAAACCTTTGGCCAGACCATGGTTTCAACCTGTCCGCTAAGGTCCTCCAGCACGACACTGGCAAATGGCTTCCCCTCTCTGGTAAAGAGCTGACGGACGGACCCCACCATGCCCACGATGTCCACCATCTGCCCGACCAGTTCAACATCAATCTGCCCCACCATTGTTGTTTCGGCACTCAATTCACTGGCCACGGCACTGAAGGGATGCTCGGAAAGGTATACTCCGGTCAATTCCTTCTCCCAGGCCAGCCTTTCCTTCATGGGGACATCGTCCGTGGTGCCGAGGTCAAGGCTCGGCATTGGCACCGCCGTTTTTTCTCCCCACAGGTCAAACATGGTAGATTGTCCTGACTCACGCAGTCGCTGTTCCCGCTGGGCCAGAGCGATAATACGGTTCACATTGCTCAGCAGTGCCGCCCGACTGCCCAGAGAATCGAAGGCACCGGCTTTAATCAGGCTCTCAACGACTCGCCGATTGATACCGCGCAGGTCGCAGCGACGGCACAGGTCCTCAATGGACCGGAACTCCCCGTTTTTACTTCTTTCCGCCACCATTGGCTCGACCGCGCCCGGCCCCACATTCTTTATGGCGGACAATCCAAAGCGAATGGCGGGTGCCGCGCCATCCTTCTCAATTGAGAAATTAACCTGACTGCTATTTATATCCGGCGGCAGCACACTGATGCCCAAACGGCGGCACTCGGCCACGGCGCTGGCCACCTTCTCCGGCTGGTCGGCGTGGATGATAAGGAACGCGGTCATGTACTCCGCCGGGTAGTTTGCTTTGAGATACGCCGTCTGGTAAGCAATGAGGGCATAGCTCACGCTGTGAGCCTTGTTGAAAGCATAGCCGGCGAACGGCTCAATAAGATTGAAGACTTGGGTGGCGAGGTCGGCCGAGAACCCCTTTTTCCTGGCACCCTCGATAAAGCGGCGCCTTTCTTTCTTCATCACCTCCGGGATTTTTTTGCCCATCGCCTTGCGGAAAATATCCGCCTGTCCCAGGCTATAGCCGGCAAATTCCCTGACGATGAACAGCACCTGGTCCTGATAAACAATAACCCCGTACGTTTCCTGCAGGATGTTTTCCAGGGCGGGGTGGGGGTAACGGATGGGTTCGAGGCCGTGCTTCGCTTTTATGAAGGTGGGAATATGCTCCATCGGGCCGGGACGGTAGAGCGCCACCATGGCCGCGATGTCACTGAAAATAGTCGGCTTCAGTTCCTTGATATAGCGGCGCATGCCTGCTCCTTCCAGCTGGAAGACACCGGTGGTTTCTCCGGAAGAGAGCAGGGCAAACGTCCTGGCATCATCCATCGGTATATGGTGCAGGTCAATTTCAACGCCGTGGTTTTCGGCAATGATTTCCCTTGCCTTCTCCAGGATAGTCAGGTTGGCCAGACCGAGGAAGTCCATTTTGAGAAGACCAATCTCGGCAATATCTCCCATGGAGAACTGGGTCATTACCGATTCCTGACCACTGGCCTTGCTGCTCCATTGCAGCGGTACATATCTGGTGAGCGGCTCGCGGGAAATGACCACTCCGGCGGCGTGGGTGCTGGCATGGCGGGCTATCCCTTCCACCTTCCGTGCCGAATCGACCAGGTTGCGGATTATCTGGTCATCATGGTGTATGCTCTTGAACTCGTTGTTCTCATTCAGGGCCCTGGCCAGTGTCATGGTCGGTGAGTACGGCACAAGTCGGGCCACACGGTCAACATCGCTGTAGGGCATGCCCAGCGCCCGGCCTACGTCCCGGATGGCCGCCTTGGCACCCAGTGTACCAAAGGTGATTATCTGGGCCACGTGGTCCTGCCCGTACTTCCGGGAAACGTAGACGATAACCTCGTCACGCCGGTCATCCTGAAAATCAAGGTCGATGTCCGGCATCTCCTTGCGCTCTAAATTCAGGAATCGCTCGAAGACCAGCTTGTGCTCAATCGGGTCAACCTCAGTGATACCAAGGCAGTGCAGAACGATGCTGGCGGCAGCACTACCCCTCACCCCAAACAGGATTTTACGTTCTTTAACGAAGGAAATGATGTCCCAGACCACGAGGAAGTAGTTGGCAAACTGGGTCTCTTTGATGACCTCGAGCTCATAGTCGAGCCGCTGTTT
>DASRZK010000011.1:0-4534 GCA_035686505.1 Dehalococcoidales bacterium
ATAAACTTTTACGGCATACATCCACTTTATGTAAACCGCCGCCTGACCCGCTACTACAGGGACAGAACCAAGAGGCACCGGCTGGCCGTCATCGGACTGGCTTTCATCGTCATTCTGGTGGTGGTTGCCATCTTTGGCCCCTTCCTGACCCAGGACCCGACCAGGGTGGACTTCCCCAACAAGAACCTGCCCCCCGTGGGCTTTTCCTCAGAGCAGTCAATTTTTAACCGCAACACGGGACAGAACATCACCACCGAGACGCCCGGCACCTGGCGGCATCCCCTCGGCACCGATGACAAAGGTCGTGACCTGCTCGCCATGCTTGTCTCCGGCACCAGGATATCTTTGCAGATCGGTCTGATGGCCACCCTTATCGCCATATTCATCGGTCTAGTAATGGGCGTTGCTTCCGCTTACTTTGGGGGTTGGGTGGATAACGTCCTGATGCGCTTCACCGATATCATGATGACCTTTCCTTTCTTCCTGCTGCTGGTATTCATCGTCTTCATCTTCGGCCCATCGCTATGGTTCATCATCCTGGCTATCGGCCTCACCGGCTGGACAGGCACCGCCCGTCTGGTCAGAAGCGAGACGCTGTCGCTCCGCACCAGGGATTTCATCACGGCCTCAAAATCACTGGGCGCCAGCGACCGCCGCATCGTTTTCCGCCACCTCATCCCCAACGTCATGAGCCTGGTTATCGTCATCGCCACGCTGTCCATTCCCGGCGTCATCCTGGCCGAAGCGGGGCTGAGCTTCATTGGCCTCGGTGACCCGACGGTGCCCAGCTGGGGACTGGTCCTGCACGCTGGCCAGCGCAGCCTGGACACCGCCTGGTGGATAGCGGTTGAGCCCGGAATCATGCTTTTCCTGACCGTGCTGGCCTTTAATTTTCTGGGAGACGGTATCAGGGATGCTTTTGACCCGAGGAGTCAGGTTTAGAAACCAGAATGAACAACACCATTTTGCAGGTCAATGAACTGAAAACGTACTTCTTCACCCCCCTCGGGGTGGTCAAGGCGGTTGATGGCGTGAGCTTTGGCCTCGGAAAAGGAGAATGTCTGTGCCTGGTGGGGGAATCGGGCTGTGGCAAGACCGCCACCGCGCTCTCCATTCTGCGCCTGGTCGATAGCCCGCCGGGCCGAATCGTGGGCGGTGAAATACAGTACCATGCCGAAGACCTCCTTCAAAGCCCCATTTCACGGCTCAGGCGGATACGCGGCAACCGCATCGCCATGATTTTCCAGGACCCGCAGTCCTCGCTCAATCCGGTGTTCACCGTGGGCGACCAGATAATGGAGCCGATACGTCTGCATATGAAGCTGGGACATCGGCAGGCCCATGACCGGGCGCTGCGCCTGATGGAACAGGTCGGCATTCCCCAGGCTAAAGAGCGCATGAAATACTACCCGCACCAGCTTTCCGGTGGTATGAAGCAGCGGGTGATGATTGCGTCGGCACTGTCCTGCGACCCTGAAATCCTGATTGCCGATGAGCCCACCACCGCCCTCGATACCACCATCAAGGCACAGATACTGGATATTTTCCGCGACCTGAAGCAGAAAAAGGATATGTCCATCCTGTTCATCACCCACGACATGGGCACCGTGGCCGGGATTGCCGACCGCATTATCGTGATGTACGGCGGCCGGATTGCCGAAGCCGGCAGCGTACTCGATATTTTCGACTGGCCGAAGCACCCGTATACGTGGGGTTTGCTGAACTGCCTGCCCGCTATCTCCGAGCGCCGGGAGAAGCTATCACCCATTCCTGGAGTTATTCCCAGCCTCATTGACCCGCCCGAAGGCTGCATTTTCTACCCTCGCTGCCCGCGGCGAATGCCGGTCTGCCAGCAAAAGAGGCCTGAGGAATTTACGATATCGGGGGGGCATATCGCCGCGTGTTATCTGTATGCGTAGACTTTTTATTTATAGCAGGTTAATCTAAATGGTACGGAAACTGTTAGAGGTCGAAAATCTGAAAAAATACTACCCGGTAACCTCGGGCCTGCTCGCCAGACACGTTGCCGACGTCAAGGCGGTGGACGGGGTCTCTTTTTTCATTGCGGAGGGAGAGACGCTGGGGCTGGTCGGCGAATCGGGCTGCGGCAAATCAAGCCTGGGCAGGACACTGTTGCGGCTGGAAGAGCCAACCTCGGGGCAGATATTCTACCGAGGGACGGACATTACCTCATGGAGTAAGAAGCAGTTGAAAGAATTGAGGAAAGAGGCGCAGATGATTTTCCAGGACCCGCAGTCTTCACTCGACCCGAGAATGACCATAGGTGATTCCATCGGGGAGGCACTGCTCATCCATGGTGTGGGCACTGAAAAAGAGAGGATGGAGCGGGTGGCAGAGCTGCTGAAACGGGTGGGGCTTGAGCCGGGCCATGCCACGCGCTATCCCCACGAACTGAGCGGCGGGCAGAAACAGCGCACCGGCATTGCCCGCGCCCTGGCCGTGAATCCAAAACTCATCGTCGCCGATGAACCCGTCAGCGCGCTTGATGTATCCGTTCAGGCGCAGATTCTGAACCTGGTAACTGACCTGCAGCGCGAGTTCTCCCTCGCCTATCTGTTCATCGCCCATGACCTTGCCGTCATCGGACAGGTCTCGAGCCGGATTGCCGTGATGTACCTTGGCCAGATTGTGGAACTCGCCGGCAGAGATGATTTATTCCACCGGCCACTTCACCCCTATACACAGGCCTTGCTCTCAGCGGTTCTCATCCCTGACCCGCACCAGAAACAGAAACGAATTCCATTGCCCGGTGAAGTCCCCTCGCCCATTGACCCGCCGTCGGGGTGCCGTTTCCACACCCGATGCCCCAGGGTAATGAAAGTCTGCCCCCGGGAAATGCCGGAATTAATACAGATTGAGGAGAACCATCTGGTCGCCTGCCACCTATACGACTGAACCAGCCGCTATTTCCCGGTTAGCGACTGCCCCGAGCGTATAAGTTCAGGATAGAAATCGATTTCGCTGACGGGTATAATAAGGACTGATTAATGTTAATCAAGGAGGGTGATATGGTTGTTGCTGCTGCTCAGGTTAAAAAGGTGGGCGTTATCGGTGCCGGCACCATGGGCCACGGCATCGCTCAGGCCTATGCCCAAGAGGGTTACCCGGTTACTATCACCGATGTTTCCAAGTCGGCATTAACCGGTGTGAAAGACAGGGTCAAATCCAATCTGGAGACCATCGCTCGTGAGGGACTCATCCCGCAAAGTGAAATAGAAAAGATTTTAGCCAGAATTACGGTAGTTGACAGACTGGAAAATGCCGTTCGGGATGCCGACTTTGTCACCGAAGCCGTCTTTGAGGACCTGCCCACCAAAACGAAGATTTTCCATGAAATGGACAAGGCCTGCTCACCGGAGTGCGTCTTGGCCAGCAATACCTCTTCTTTCCCGATGACCCAGATAGCATCACAGATGGAAAGGCCGGAGCGGGCCATTGTCACCCACTGGATGAACCCGCCTTATCTGGTACCTCTGGTGGAAGTCGTGCCCGGAGAGAAGACCTCAGAAGAGACATACAATACGGCGTATGAAATCCTGGTGAAAATAAAGAAGGTGCCGGTGAAAGTGCAGAAGGAAATCCTCGGCTTTCTCATTAACCGCATTCAGACGGCGATGAACCGTGAGGTATACTATCTGCTGGAAGCCGGCGTGGCTAGCGCCGAGGATATTGACCGCGCGGTGGTTACCAGCCTCGGCTTCCGCCTGGCGTTTCTGGGACCGCTGCTGGTGAGAGACCTCGCCGGGCTGGACGTTGACTGCAAGGTGGCCGATACCATACTCCCCGAGCTGGACTCCTCAACACAGGCGAACCGGCTGCTCAAGGATTTAGTCAAGCGCGGCGATTATGGTGCCAAGACCGGGAAAGGCTTCTTCTCGTACACGCCGGAATCAATCGCCGAAGTCATACGGGAGCGTGACCGGAGATTTATTCATCTCCTGAAAGAGCTGTATTATCAGTAGTGGAGCTAGTCTTTTTCCGCACTGGTATGAGCGTCCCGGCTTAAAATGCCTTTGGAATATAGCTTGATGACGCCTTTATTGAGCGCTTCCTTGTAGGCGCTGGGAAAGGGTAAAACTTCTGGCGGCACGATGTTCACGCCGACCAGATGATAGGCATGCCAGTACACCTCGGTACAGAGAAACGAGGCATCGGGCTTGTAACGAAAGTCCGGAGCCCGCAATCTGCGGAATCGCCGTTCCTTTATCAAGTTTCTGACAATAATCCATGGTATCTGTGCCAGAACGGATATTATCAGGAAGAAATCATATGGTGCCTTTTCATATCTGAGTAGTTCAAGAGGAGCCCGGCGTGCTGTTTTCGGGTCAATTGAGTTTACCACGTATATTTCAACATCTTTGCCGTCATACTCCTCAAAGAGATAGCCGTGTCTGATACCCTTGCCAAACAGGCCAATATGAATGCTTTCGATGAATTCGTAATCATTTATTTCCGGTACATAGCCCCTGACCAGAACGTGGTGCACACGGTCAGTGCGCGGGCTGAAGAAGTT
>DASRZK010000012.1:0-2539 GCA_035686505.1 Dehalococcoidales bacterium
CTCATGGGTCAAGGAGGTGTCAAGAATGGGATTTGAGCCGTCAAGAAAGTATCAAGAATTACTGGTAAGGCTGTGTCATTCACCGAGTCTCAGGCGGTAGCCCACCCCGGGCTCAGTGATAATCAGCTGGGGACGGGCCGGGTCGGACTCAATCTTGCGGCGCAGGTTGCTTATATTGACATGAAGCATATGGAATTCGTCACCGTATTCCGCTCCCCAGACCTCGCGAAGCAGGTAGCGATGGGTCAACACCTTGCCGGCATGAGTCACCAGCACCCGCAGCAGCCCGTATTCGTGGGGGGTCAATTGTACCTCGTGATTCTCCATGGTTACCAGCCTGCGTGACAGGTCGACTTTCAGATTGCCGCTGGTGAAAAATGGCTCGCCGGCTATCCGAGCAGTGCGGCGCAGGGCAGCGCGAAGTCGCGCCAGTAGCTCACCCACGCCGAAAGGCTTGGTTAAGTAATCGTCCGCTCCGGCGTCGAGTGCCGCTATTTTATCACTTTCGGCGCCCCGGACCGATAATATAATTATGGGCATCTGAGTCCATTCCCGGAGCAGGCGGGTTACTTCGACCCCGTCAATATCAGGCAGCCCCAGGTCCAGGATTACGATATCGGGTTTATCTTCGGCAACCCGCGACAATGCCTCATTGCCTGTGGACGCTTCCAGGACCATGTATGCCTGAGATGTCAGGGTGACGCGCAGGAAGCGCCGGATTGAGGCTTCATCATCAACGATTAGTATTTTCATGTTGCCCATTGCTTTTCACTCCAGTCTCTGCTCTGGGACCACCTGAGGGTAGCGTCAACCTGATAATGGTACCACCGTCTGGCCCTTTCTCGGCTTTAATATAACCGCCATGAGCCTCGACGATGCCCTTACTGATAGATAACCCCAGTCCCGTACCGGCCACGTTTTCGGCCCTCTTGATGCGATAGAACTTGTCAAAGACGTGCGGTAGGTCCTGCTCTGGAATGCCGACGCCGTGGTCAGTTATTTCGATGTTTACATCCCCGTCAAGCTGCCGGGCCTTGATTTCAATTGGCGAATCCGGCGGCGAGTATTTCATGGCATTATCCAGGATGTTGGCCAGGGTCTGTACGATAAGGCCGAAGTCCACGGAAATGAAGGGTATCTCGGCGGGTATGTCTACATTAATCGAACGGACGCTGGCACGGCTTCCAAGCTGCTCCAGAGCGGCCCCGACCAGGTCTTGCACTTCGGATGACTGCCTGGATAGGGTTATCGCCCCGGCTTCAATCCGGGATTCATCAAGTAAATTGGTTATAAGGTGGTTCAGCCGGTCAGCTTCCTCACGGGCGACCTGTATCAGATTCTTCTTGGCGGCATCATCCAGCCCCATCCCTTCTTCCTGCAGGCTGCTCAGGGTACCTATTACAGAAACCAGCGGGGTACGCAGGTCGTGGGAAATCGCATTGAGGAGGGCCGCCTGCAGCTTCTCGGTGGCCTTCAAGACCTGCGCATTGTGCAGTTCATCAGCCAGCTGGATACCTTCGATGGCAGCCGCAACCAGGTCGGCATAGGCTCTCAGCAGCCGCTCCTGTTCTACAGACATCTCACTCGCGGTGTCCGCCGGCATCAGCGCCATTACCCCGACAGCTCCCCGTACGGTAACCAGGGGCAAATACCTTGCTTTGGCGTTGGAGAACATCTCGGTTCCATACCCAGCTTCCCCCTGGTTCTGATATGACCAGGCTGCCGCGGCCAGTCCATTTTGGTCGATATCCGCATCGGCACCACCGGCATAGGCTTTAAGCTTTCCGCCGCTCCGGGCATCGGGCAGGAATATGATGACATCATGTCCCAGCGTCTCCTTGATTCTCTTGACGATTGCCTCGATATAAGACTCAAGGTCGCCGGAGACAGCCAGGTCTCGCCCCAGGGCGTAGAGAGCGGCTGTTTCCCGCTCACGAAGTTTTGCCGCCTCGGTCTGTCTGCGTACACGAGATGTCAGGTAGCTGATGGTCATACCAACCAAAAGTAACGCGATGAAGGTGAATATATACTGTGTGTCGTCCACGACAAAAGTGAGATAAGGCGGGACAAAGAAAAAGTCGAAAGCCAGCACGCTCAAGATAGAGACCATAATTGATGGGCCGAGACCCCCCAGGACAGCCGAGACGGTGACACACAGCAGGTATATCATTATTATGTTGGTGGGAGCGAAAAAGGTGTGCACCAGGTGACCCAGCAGAGTTGCCAGGACAACCAGCCCCAGACCTATCAGATAACCCCGCCACTTAATGGCCCTTTTGAGCGATTGCGTCTCCCGTTCAGTGCTGGGACGGGTTTCATGTAGTGCCATGTGATTAGTCTCCGAATCACATTCTATACCTTATCTCTAATTTAGTGAAACGAAGGTCAAGCGGGTGTCAAGAAAGTCACGGGGCGGGTCAAGAAAGTATCAAGAATCGGTTCTAGAACATCAGGATAATAATTACTCAGTTTGTTCTTCATGAACGGTCTATGAACATGCCGACAATAATGGGTATACATTCCTCCAAATCACTCAATA
>DASRZK010000013.1:0-3458 GCA_035686505.1 Dehalococcoidales bacterium
TTAAATGAGCTCTGGCGCAGCTATATTATGAGATAAACCTGTTTTTATCCAAAGCGACGTAACTGTGGAAAACAAGATAAAAAAGTCATTCACCATCCATGACCTGCCAGCTTCCGAGCGGCCGAGAGAACGGCTGCAGAAGTATGGCGCCGAAGCACTTTCCGCACAGGAGATACTGGCCCTCATTCTGGGCCGGGGCATCTCCGGCGAATCGGTGATGGTAACCGCCCAGAGGCTTTTGAGCCAGTTCGGCAGCATCAAGGGGATTGCCGGTGCCTCACTTGAAGAGCTGGCCAGGGTCAGGGGAATTGGCCTCGCCAAGGCCGCGCAGATAAGGGCCGCTTTTGAATTGGCCAGCCGACTTGAAAGCTACCAGAGCACTGAAAAAAGAGAAACGGTGAAAACACCTGAGGACGTCGTAGCGCTGGTTCGCAGTCGACTGAAAGGAAAAAAGAAGGAATATTTTCTGGCACTGCTGCTGGATACCAGGAACCAGCTCATCAGGGTAGCCGAGATATCAGTCGGCAGCCTGGACAGCAGCATTGTCCATCCCAGAGAGGTATTCAAAGAAGCGGTTGCCGCCAGTGCGGCCTCGGCAATTTTTGTTCATAATCACCCCTCCGGCGACCCGGAGGCTTCTGAAGATGATTTAAACCTGACCAAGAGACTGGCTGAAGCCGGGGAAATTATGGGTATAGATGTTCTCGACCATGTCATCATAGGAGAAGAAAAATACCTGAGCTTGAAAAGGGAAGGTCTGTTCTGAATTCAAAAGGGCAAAGGAGCTACACAAATGTTGGGTAAAGCTACGTTTGAACGTTTATATAATGCCATTATAGCCGGCGACAGGAACGAAGTGGAACAGGGAGTTGGAGATGCCCTGAAAGAGGGCATCATGCCGTCGGATATCATCGAAAAAGGGATGTCTCCCGGCATGAAAGAGGTGGGCGACCGATTCTCCCGGTATGAAATCTATCTGCCAGAGATGATGATGGCGGCCGAGGCTTGGGAGAGCGCGATGCGGATTCTGGAGCCAAAGCTGCTGGAGTCCGGGGGTGAGCGGAAGAAAGTGGGACGGGTGGTTCTCGGCACGGTGAAAGGAGATGTCCATTCTATCGGGAAGAACATCGTTGGGGCGATGCTCAAGATGAACGGCTTTGATGTTTTCGACCTCGGGGTTGACGTCGCTGCTTCCGCCTTTGTCACCAAAGCAGAGGAAGTTGGTGCCGATATCATTGCCGCCTCGGCGCTGATGAGCACCACCATCCCGCAGCAGAAGAGCATCATCGAGCACCTTGAGGCGCGTGGCGCGCGTGGCAAGTACCGTGTACTGGTTGGTGGTGGTTCAACCACTCAGGAGTGGGCCGACAGCATCGGCGCCGACGGATACGGCAGAACCGCTGGTGATGCGGCAACTCTGGCATTGAAAGCCTTAGCAAAGAAATAGGAAGGAACCAGCCCATGATTAGTTTCTGGACGGTTGTGGAGAGGGCGTTAGCCGGCCCGATATGTACGGAACGGGACTTTGAACTCGACATCTTTGTGCCCAATCTGCGCAAGATGGTGGAGAAATACGGGATAAAATATGACCCCCAGAACCCCGTGCCCGCGGATGACGACCTGGCGGACAGGGTCTGGGAAGCGGGAATGGAATTCCTTGTCGAAACTGGGGTTTACTGCGTTGATACCGAGCGGCGGATTCTCTTCAGTCGCGATGAAATAGAGGGCGCGCTGGCGTCAGGCCCGTGCGGTCGTGTCTTCGGCGAGGGTAAAGATGCCCGGGTCATGCCCAGGCGTGTCCCCGAGGATACAACGCTGCCGTGGTGTTCGGTCGGGCCGACCTCCTCACCCCTTTCCTCGGAGTTGTACTACGTTAACCTGGTCAAGGCGCATGCGGAGAACCCGCTGGGAGACGGCATCACCATACCCTGCCTGACCACGGTGAACGGGCAGACCATTGTTGGCGGCAGCCCTCTGGGAATAGAGGGCGCCATCAGGGCGGTCCTGCTGACCCGCGAAGGTATGCGCCGTGCCGGACGCCCGGGGATGCCCATCGTCAATGGCGTTACTACGGCGGCCAGGGCACAGGAACACATCGCGGCCAGCCATTTCGGCATTCGCAAAACGGACGCCCTGGAAATCGGCACTGTTCATGAGCTGAAGGTTGATTTTGACACCATGAATAAGGTTGCCTACTCGCTGGCCGCAGGAAACCTTATTTTTGCCGAGAACGGAGTCATACTGGGCGGGCTGGCTGGTGGACCGGCAGGGGTGGCGGTGGTAACGGCTGCCTATAATCCGGTTGACCTGCTCGTTTTGCGGGGCGCAGTACAGCATCCCTTCCCGACCCATTTCGACCTTGGCGTTACCTCGGTGCGGGACACCATCTGGGCACGCAGCGTGGCCAACCAGGCCGTTACCCGGAACAGCACCCTGCCGGTGGTAAACGTTGGCTATTCCGCGGCCGGACCGATGACCAAAATGCTCTTCTACGAGCACTGTGCCTGGGTTACGGCCGCGGTGGTTTCCGGTGGTTCGGTTGAAGTAGGGGCATCAGCAAGGGGTACCGCCCTCGACTACACCAGCCCGGTGGAGCCTCTTCTGGCCAGCGAGGTAGCTCACGCCGTGGCGGGCATGAACCGAAAGGAAGCGAATACTGTTGTGAATGCACTGCTGGGAAAGTATGAAACTCAGCTACGCGAACCGCCCACGGGCAAAAAGTACCAGGAATGCTGTGACCCCGTAACCGGCAAACCGAACCGGGAGTTTCTGGAGCTATACCTGGAGGTCAGGCGAGAGATGACGGAACAGTTCGGCATTAAGTTCACCAGCGCCTCGCCTTATCTGTGATATGACGATAGTAATAAACTTTGTTATTTTGACGGCGCCACGAAGGTAAACAATCGCTTCGGGTTCTCTACGGTAATGGTGTTGATAGTCTCTTCAGACATGCCCTTGGCGCGCATCCAGGGGATGACATTATCCGGGATATGGGCGTAGCCGGGGCCGCCATAGGCCGTCAGCCTTGATTTCATGGCCGTGTCCGTGGCGATGAGAATCTGGTTCAGATAGCCCATTTCGATGAGGCGGATAATGTAATTGACGCGCTGGGCGTCGTTGGGTATGTCAAAAACACCGTAGCGCTTGGGGTAGTAGCCTTCCATGGAGAAGCAGTCGAACTCAAGGCAGCAACCGGCCTTGGCGATTTTTGTCATGGTCTCGAAGGAGTAAGCGGTGCGGTCAATGTGCTCGATAATCACCCGGCTCATATCGGCGCCGGTTTTTTTGATGATATCAACGATTCGAAGCGGTGACTCGTCAAGTCGGCCGGGATGAATGGTCAGCGCCGCACCGGTGGTGTGCTGTGCCCGGACCGCCGCCCGCAGCGACTTTATCTCAATATCGTGGAGAGGCCAGGAGTCAGCCCCTATCTCGCCAATGATGCCGGCGCAGATGCC
>DASRZK010000014.1:0-3423 GCA_035686505.1 Dehalococcoidales bacterium
CGATAGAAGCGCAGAGGGGTCTGGTAGTAACCGATGAGCTCTGCACCAGCACGCGGTACTGGTCTGACCCGGTGGTTCTGGCCGAAGACCAGAGCCCCGTTGCGGCGATTTCCAGGCGCTATCTGAGCAATTTCCCCTGTGCCCGCATGGTGCCTTCCGATGAGAGGTTCAACCGCATCCTCAATCTGGTCAAGGAGTTTAAGGTTGACGGTGTTGTCAGTCAGATAATACGTTACTGCGTTCCCTACGCTCATGACCTGCCTTTGCTGCGGGACAGACTTAAAGAAATCGGCGTGCCGATACTGGCGCTTGATGTGGAATACGGCACCTCGGGGTCGGGACAGATTCAAACCAGAGTTCAGGCTTTTCTGGAAATGCTGGAGGCAAGGAAAAGATAGTGATGGTACCTGAAGCTAAGAGCAGCAAAATAAGTGCCATCATCCGCGCCTGCCGGATTATCACCCGCATGAACCAGGCAAATCCGGCTACGCCAAAAAGTGAAGCCCTGTATTACCAGATGCTGTCCAGTTACTATACACGCTTGCTGAATGCTCATGACGAAGGCAGGTTTGTCGCGGCACATACCGTCTTTTTCCCCAGCGAGATTCTCTATGCCATGGATATCGTACCGATGCACACGGAAACGACCACCTGGATGATGGCGCTGTTTCTCGGCGAACAGGCGGAGATTTTATCGGCAGGGGCTGAACTGGGGCTGGTCCCTGAAATCTGCTCTCCCCACCGTGGCCTCGCCGGCGCCTTCGCTCTGGGGGCACTGCCCCGACCGGACGCCATGCTCTGGTCCAACCTCATCTGCGATAACACAGCAAAGAGCGGCGAACTGATAATGGAACTCACCAAGTGCCCCGGGTTTTTCCTCGACCATCCCTTCCAGCGTAGCGAAGCTGAAGATAAATACCTGGTCAGCGAGCTGGAGGACATGATTGACTTTCTTGAGGGGAAATCGGGACAGAAGATGGACTGGGATAAGCTCTCCGAGATTGTGCAGAGAATGGACCACCAGATAGAGCTATTCCGGGAGATTGGCGAGTTGCGCAAGGCGGTGCCGTCTCCATTCCCCAACCGGGGCTTTTTGCAACTGCTGACGGTTGACTATCTTTGTCCCGGACAGCCGGAAGCCATTGAGTATCTGGAAACGCTGCGCGACGAGCTGGCAGAAAAGGTTTGTGAGGGGAAGGGAGCCGTTTCTCCAGAAAGGTTCCGCCTGATGACCCTCTTTGTGCCACCGATGTACCTGATGGGGTTTATGGAGAAAATCGGACAGGAGTATGGCGCAGTGAGCGTCGTGGAGCCCCTGTTTACGCGGTGGGCCGGGGGAAGGCTTGACCCGTCGCGACCGCTGGAAAGCGTGGCCCGGAAATCAGCCATGACCCCGGAACGGCGCAGCATGTACGGCCCTCTCAGCCAGGAAGCATTGCAGGACCTTATTGACTGTGCCGAGCAGTACCGGGTAGGTGGTGCCGTTTACTGGGCGTTTATGGGCTGCCGGCATACCTGTGCCACCATAAAACTGTTCAAGGATTTGCTCAATGAGGTCGATGTGCCGATGCTGACCATCGACTGCGATATCGTTGACCCGACAATCAACTCCGAGGAAGAGATACGCGGGAAAATGGAGCAGTTCTTCGAGATGCTGGAAGACCGGTAAGTGCATTCGATATGAGAGCGCTGGGTATAGATATCGGTAGCCTGACCACGAAGGCGGTCATCCTGGACAGCGACCGGGTTATCGCCTCAATGGTGATTGCAACCAGCGACGAGGCTGAACAGAGCGCCAGAGCCGCCATTGGTGAAGTGCTCAAACAGGCCGGACTCAAGCAGGATAAAGATGTTTTTATTGTTGCCACCGGCGTTGGCGGCAAGGACATATCGCTGAGCCAGCAATCCAAGTCGCTGACCACCTGCCTTGCCCGCGGTACTTATCGCTTTTTCCCGTCGGTTCGTATGTCGATCGATATGGGCGCGGAGAGCAGCACTGTTATCAAGATAAACGAACGTGGACGTCTCAACGACTGGGTGAACCAGGACAAATGCGCTGCCGGCACCGGTATTTTCCTGCAGCAGATGGCCAAACTGATGCAGATGCCACTGGATGAGATGGCCAGGCTATCCTTTCAGGCCAAAGGAAGAGCCGATATTACCAGTACCTGCGCCGTATTTGCTGAGTCCGAGGTAATATCGCACGTCCACCGCGAACCGCCCACGTCGAAGGAAGATATCATCGCCGGCATCTATTATTCCGTGGTGAGCCGTATCATTTCACTTTGCAAGCGCATCGGTATCGAGCGCAATGTCGCCGTGACCGGCGGTGTGGCGTGGAACAGTGGGCTGGTTAAGATACTGGAAGATGAACTGGGCTTCGGTGTCCTGGTGCCGGAAGAACCGCAGCTGGTGGCGGCACTCGGTGCCGCCGTTGTCGCCCAGGAGAGCATCGATAAAGGTACAAGCAGATGATAGTAGCCGGAATAGACATTGGCTCCCGGGCCGCCAAGGCGGTGGTGATGAATGATGGCACCATCGTCTCGTCTGTTATCTGCGATACCGGCCCGGAAAGCGTCAAGACCTCGCAGATGACCATGTCCAGGGTACTGGACGGCACCGGCCTTTCTCTTGATGACATTGGATATGTGGTGGCCACGGGCTACGGGAGGGTACTCGTACCCTTCGCCAATGAGAATATCTCGGAGATAAGCTGCCACGCTCGCGGCATCACCTGGTATTTCCCGGAGGTCAGGACTATTCTGGACATGGGCGGGCAGGACTGCAAGGCAATCAACTGCGATGCCGATGGTCGGGTGACCAACTTCATTATGAATGATAAATGCGCCGGTGGCACCGGACGCTTCCTGGAGATGATTGCCGATGTGCTCAACATCCCGCTGGAGGAAATCGGCGAGGTCGCGCTCGGGTCGAAACAGGCCATTCCCTTCAACACCATCTGCGCTGTCTTCGCCAAATCGGAAGCCATTGCCTATCTGCGCCGGGGAGTTAGCAAGGCGGACATTCTGGCCGGACTGAATGAGGCAATCGCCACTCGCTGCCTCAACCTGCTCAAGAGGGTTTCATTGGAAAAAGATTTTACCATTACCGGCGGTATCGCCAAGAACAGGGGGATGGTGGCGCAGCTAGAGGAAAAGGTCGGTCTTGTACCCCTCCTCGGCGAAGACCCGCAGATAATCGGGGCGCTGGGGGCGGCACTCTTTGCCCGGGACAGGTGTCAGGGCAAGGTCGCAGCCATAGATGCAAAGGTGCAGTATGGTTATGCCGACGGCACGGGAAATTACTTTATCACTGTCGATACCGCTCGTTGTGACGGCTGCGGTGAGTGTGTGCCGGCTTGTCCCTCCGGCATCTTCGAGTTAGCCACAGGCGACGGCGGACAACTGAAGGCCAGGGTAAAGG
>DASRZK010000015.1:0-3097 GCA_035686505.1 Dehalococcoidales bacterium
ATTTTAATTGACCGTATGAACTATTTCACCGGGGTAAATGATTGCCCCCGTCTCCAGAGCCTCGCGCAGGTATTAGAATATCTGTCCTGACCGCGCCGATTTGCCGCTGGCGCTTAGCCTTTTGCCTCTATACCCAGTGGGCAGACTGGTCATTTGCCCTGCGTGCAGAGCGTCTTATAGATATGAATTAGTCCCTGCTGCCGCGGCGCCGAATTTATGGGCACACGGCTCCGGCCAAGCTGCTTTGACATGTGCCTTTCAATGGCGTTGGCGCCTGGGTTTGGATAAGTGGTGAATATCGCTTGACACCTGGCGGCCAACTCCGGTTGTCTATTGAGTCTGCTCCAGGCGTAAATAAAGGGCAGGATGACGTTTATGACAATGGCGGCGGCACGGCTGTTTCCGATGAGCGCAGGGGCGATGTTTCGGCTGTAGCTGCCAAAGTCATAATGTGTCCCCCAGTAGCCGCTGGCCGTTACCATCATGGCTGCTTCCAGTGCGCGGTACGCCTGGTCAATTTTTATCTCCGATATTAAATAGATAACCTCTTCCAGTATGCCCTCTCTATGGTAACGAAGCATAAGATGGCTTATGCCGGCAATACGACGTACGGGGAAGTTATTCGGTCTGACCTTAATCAGGTGCCAGCTATCGGAGGGCATTACATGGCGGTGTTCATATTCAGACCAGCATTTTTCCAGTGCTTCAACCCAGTGATCATTTAGTGCCGGCAGGTGACGGATGCCTCGTTGAGAGGGCAGCAGGCCGGCGGCACCCAGGAGCAATGCCTGCTGTCGGACAAGGCATTTGTCATCCGGCAGATGATACCTGGTCATAGCTTCCAGGCGGTTTAAGGGCACCAATCGGGCGAGTTCCTCGAAGGGTAGCTTGTTTTTCGAATAACCCAGCGCCCCCATTATTCCCTGGTAAAACGTCTGTCCTGGTGTGCCTCTGCTTAATTCGCCCTGGAAGGCGGCCGCTTTGGCCAGAAAACGCTCACGCCCGGCGGCGTCCAGCATCTCATCAATTCGTTTTATCGGCAGTGATTTGGCGGTTTGATAGCAGGGCAGGGCGAAATCATATGCTGGCTGGCTGGTTCTCACTAGCTGCCGGGCAGCTGTTTCCAGACGTTCGCTCAACACCAGAACCGGGACCTTCTTTCCATTCTGTAGATGAGTAACCTCCATATCGCGCCACATCACCACGTGCAAGATGGTGCCATTATAGGCCGGGTTCTGATGATGGTGGTGTCTCCTCCAATCACTTGACCACCGGTGGAACTCTATATCGCCCTTCATTAACCCCTGATTCGAGATAATGACCGCGTCTCGTAAATCAGCCCCCTGGTCATCATTTTCTCTTCCCGGGTAGATAAGGTGCATCACTTCGCCTCCCTCAGTAACGAGGTCAGCTCCGCCCGGGAGCCGTTGCCAGACTTGAAGAAGACAACGTTCCGAGATTCTAGCTCCAGACGCGGTTGCCCTGTTCATCTGCATGCTGTGGCTGGTTCCCTGCAGCGACTAAATTTAACATCCCGCACGACAAACATAATACACTATACGGCGACGTTTATGGGACAGGAAAACAAAAAAGAGATTAAAATTAACATCTGTGGTAATGGTACACGTTATCGTGTATCTTTGTCAAAGATTGACCGGTTTATTCTTTTCGTGGTGAGGCGGTATATTCGAATTTAGACTGCTCGGCGATGATGGAAAGGAGTCTGGCTGAGGCGCCGCGCGGCTGGTACATGCCGGTCTCCCATTCACTGATGGTTTGCTGGCGGGTTCCCAGTTGCTCGGCAAGCTCGCGCTGGGTGAGCTTCATATGCCGGCGTAAAGTCTGGATGCGCTGGCTGTCCCAGCTTATTTTGCGAGCATCATACTGTTTATTCATCCCGCTCATCTTACACGATTTAGTGTAGACTGTCAAAGAACTGGGGTCAGTGAGTAGTGTATAAATTTAATAAAATGAAGAAATACGGAGATTATAGAAGAAAACGAACGGAAAACAATATATAAGTGGCTAACAATGGTGATAACTGGCGATATATGGTATTCTATTGTGTTGATGAGAGTATAGCATTGCTGCTATTATGTAGTTAGCACTCTCAACCAGAGAGTGCTAACTAATGATAATCAATCATAGTTTAAATTTTACAAAAGGAGGACAGGAATGGCAGTCAAGTTACAGCCGCTCGCAGACCGATTGGTGGTAAGGCCAATTGAAGCGGAGGAAAAAACCAAAGCCGGCATTTACCTGCCGGATACGGCCAGGGAAAAACCTCAGGAGGGTGAGGTCGTTGCCGTTGGCCCCGGCAGATTATCTGAAGATGGCAAACGCATTGCCATGGATGTCAAGGTTGGCGACATCGTAGTCTATGCCAAATACGGCGGCACCGAGATCAAGATAGACGAAGAAGAGTATATGATTCTGCGCGAAGGCGATATTCTGGCCAAGAAAGGCA
This sequence comes from Dehalococcoidales bacterium, assembly GCA_035686505.1. GTDB lineage: Bacteria > Chloroflexota > Dehalococcoidia > Dehalococcoidales > RBG-16-60-22 > E44-bin89. The sequence continues at coordinate 2,468 of DASRZK010000015.1, forward strand.
AGTAAGTACCGAAACACTGTAAGGAGGAAAAAATGGCGAAGCAGATAATTTTTGATCAAGAGGCGAGACAATCGCTGAAAAAGGGAATAGATGTTCTGGCTGATGCCGTCAAGGTAACGCTGGGCCCGAAAGGACGCCCGGTAGCCTTGGACAAGAAATGGGGAGCACCATCCGTCATTGATGATGGTGTGACCATTGCCAAAGACATTGAACTCCAGGACCCGTTTGAGAATATGGGCGTGCAGCTGGTCAAGGAAGCGGCCAGCAAGACTAACGATGCCTGTGGTGATGGCACCACCACCTCGACCGTTCTGGCGCATGCCATTATCACCGGTGGCTTTAAGAACGTGGCCGCCGGCGCTGACCCCCTGGCGCTGAAAAGGGGCATTGAGAAAGCAACCAGCACCATCATTGAGACGCTGAAGGCGTCTTCGACACCGGTCAAAGACAAGGAGCAGATTGCTCAGGTGGCGACTATCACCGCCAAGGACCGGGAGATCGGCAACCTTATTGCCGAGGTGATGGACAAGGTCGGCAAAGACGGCGTAATCACGGTCGAAGAGTCAAAGGGCATTACCTATGAAACGGAATATGTGGAAGGTATGCAGTTTGACCGAGGCTACATCAGCC
>DASRZK010000016.1:0-5026 GCA_035686505.1 Dehalococcoidales bacterium
GCAGAGAAGATAAAAACAATCTGCTATAACCTGGCTGGAATCTCGCCGACACCCACCGCCGGTGCCCTGGAGAAAGCGATTAAGAAATTTATTCCGGAAGCTCAGATAACTTATAATCCCGACCCCCTGGTCATGGAGTACTACCGCACCAGACCGGTAAGCACTATTGATGACACCCGGGCGCGCGAAGAGTGGGGCTGGAAACCAGAGTTCACCGATATTCAGAAAGTGGTCGCCGACTTTATCGAGGAAGTAAAAGGCAGACCCGATTTCTGGGGCGTCGGTATCGACGACCGGCGTTGATAACGGCGTGGTCGTGGTGCCGTGCGATGAAGCTGAGGAAGTCCTCCAGAAGACGAAAAAGTTCCTGGAAAATGAAGTCAGGGTAATAGAAAGGGTCAATGCCGGTGAAAGCCTCTATAACATCATTGGCCTAGACAAATTAGAAGCCACGACCATTGACCATACCAAGCTATACGATAAATAATCGCTTCCTATTTATGGCGAGTTAAAGGGCATAAGCCCCCGGCTCCAAATTACCCCAGCGGGGGCCTTTTTTCTGCCCACGGTGCCGCCTGTTCGTAGGCCGCCGCTGCTTTCAGGAGAGCGGTTTCACCGTGGTGTCGGCCCACGATTTGCACCCCGATAGGCAGCCCGTTTTCCGTCCAGCCGCAGGGCACCGATATCGCCGGATGGCCGGTCATGGTGATGGCGTAGGTCAGCATCGCCCAGTCCAGGTAGTGCTCCATTGGTTTGCCCGCGATTTCGGTGGGGTACTTCATTTCGGCGATAAAGGGCGGGATTGGCGCCGTCGGCGTCAGCAACAAATCATATTTATCAAAGAAATTTTTAGCCTTGGCCCATATCTCAGAACGCTGCCGGTGCGCCCAGGCTATCTCCTGAACCGATAATTTCAGCCCCTGCTCGATATTGCCCGTCACCAGCGGGTTTACCCAGCGCTTGAACTCAGGGTCGTTCTGGTACTGCTCTCCGTAGATGGCGACGAAGCGCATTCCCCGCAGCGTCAACGCCGTTTCTTTGGCCCCGCTGAAATCAGGGCAGTCCTCCACCACCTCACAGCCCAGGCCGCGGAATACGCCAATCGCCTTTCGGGCTTCCTTCAATACCGCCGGGTCAACCGGCATCAGGTTAAGGTTATCGCTCCAGGCGATTTTGAGGTTCCTGGCTTCGGGGTTCTGTGCTGCCTGAAGGAACGGGGTTTTTTCTCCGGGCAGAGACACCGGGCTCCTCCCATCCGGGCCGGACATCGCATCGAGGAACAGCGCGGTATCCGGTACGGTACGGGCAATCGGCCCTTCTACCGCAAGGTCGTCCCAGTGCAGCAAATTCGGGTAATGTGGTATCCGCCCCGGCGAAGGTCGCAGCCCTATTACCCCGCAGAAACTGGCAGGGACTCGTAGTGAGCCGCCCAGGTCACTGCCTGATGCCAGTGGCCCGATGCCGGCGGCCACGGACGCCGCGGCACCACCGCTGGAACCACCAACGGTATGAGCGGTGTTCCACGGGTTGCGTGTTATGCCAAACACCTGATTAAAGGTAGAAGCGCCGGCGGCAAATTCAGGTGTATTCGTCTTGCCTAGAATGATGCCCCCCTCTTTCTTCACTCGCTCCACCAGCAGTTCATCTTCAGCGGGTACGAGGTTCTCATACAGCTTTGAGCCATGCGTGGTCCGGATGCCGGCTGTCGGGGTAATGTCTTTTATCGATACCGGGATTCCGGCCAGCAATCCGCTTTCTTTCCCCTGCATGATGTCCGATTCCGCCTTCCTGGCCGCCTCCAGCGCCATATCCGGCACAAGCGTACAGTAGGCATTAATCGCTGGATTTACCCGTTCGATTCTTTCCAGAAAAGCCTTTATCAGTTCCACCGGAGAGATGGCTTTTTTACGCAGCATCTCTCTCAGCTCCACCGCCGGGGTGAAGCACAGGTCCTCAGTGCTCAGGTTGCCTTTTACGGCCATGATTCAATTCTCCCTTCTGATTACGCTTACATGGAGGTTTTCTTACCTTCCCATTTCTTTTCCTTGAGCCATTGCTTCCGCGAGGCATAAAATTCATCCCACTCGACAAAGCCCACGGGCAGGCTGATGCCGCCATCAACCAGCAGTGTGGTGCCGGTAACCATGCGGGCCCGTTCTGACGCCAGAAAGACCACTGCATCCGCCTGGTCCTCAGGATAGGTGAAGTCCTGCAAGGGCGTTGACTGGAGCGTCCGTTTCTTTACTTCCGGCGATATCCGGCTCAGGACCACCTCGGTCATGGTAGGGCCCGGGCAGACCGCGTTCACATTTATCTTGGCCGGCCCGAGCTCAAAGGCGCAGTGGCGGGTGAAACCAATAACGCCTGCTTTGGCGGCGCTGTAGGCGATGCTCCCGTAAAGGGTCATCCTCACACCGGCCAGAGAAGAGATATTGACGATTTTCCCCCCGCCCCTCTTCTTCATGACCCCGGACACGATTTTAGTGCAGTGGAAAAGCCCTTTCATATTGATATCCATCATCCAGTCCCACTCTGATACTGGCAAATCCTCCAGTAGAAAGGCATGGTCACCGCCAACATTGTTCACCAAGATGTCAATCCCTCCCCATTCCCCAACGATGCGGTCGACCATCTCTTTGACCTCGGCTTCTTTGGTAACGTCAGCGCTGAAGGCCATCGCTTTTTGTCCCAGTGCTTCTATTTCCCCGGCTGTTTCGTCAGCCGCCTGCAAATCGGTCAGGGCGATGTCAGCGCCCTCTCTGGCCAGCGCCAGGCAGATGGCCTTGCCCAGCCCGCGACCGCCGCCGGTTACCAGCGCGACCTTGCCTTCGATTCCGGAATACATTGACTTAGGCACAGCTAATTTCTCCTCCACTTATCTCAACATTTCTAAATTCGGCAAATATTTAGAGCATGGCGATGGAAAAGCCGCCATCCACAGGCAGCGCCACACCGGTTACGAAATCAGATGCCCGGCTGGCCAGGAAAACGGCCGTACCAGCGAGGTCATCCGGCTCACCCCATCGGTCTGCCGGCGTGCGCATGTTAACCCGCTCTTCCAGCTCTGGCATGTCTATTCTCGCCTTTCTGGTCAGGTCAGTATTGATGAAACCGGGAAGGATAGCGTTCACCTGAATGTTGTCCCGTGCCCAGGCATTTGCCAGACAGCGTCCCAGCTGCACAATGCCCCCCTTGCTCGTCGCGTAGAGCATCACTTTGGCCGCACCGAAGATGGAGGTCATGGAGCCGGTGTTGATAATCTTGCCGCCGCCCGCGGCTTTCATCGCCGGGTAAACTGCCCGCGAACAGAGAAAAGCGCTTCGCAGATTGACATCCAGCACCTCTTCCCACTCATCCACCGTATACTCCTGCGGGAACTTGCGAATATTGGTGCCGGCATTATTAACCAGAATATCGATTCGCCCGAAGGCATCCAGCACCTTCTTCGCCATGTCCTGGACCTGTTTCTCTTCCTTGACATCCACCTTAACTCCAATCGCCTTCACGCCGAATTCGTTCTGGAGTCCTTTCACCGCCTCGGCCGTTTTGGCCTCATTGCGAGCAGCGATAGCGATATCGGCTCCTGCCGAGGCCAGCCCGCGCGCTATGCCCAGACCGATGCCTCCGTTCCCGCCGGTGACAACCGCCACCTTGCCCTTTAAGTTGAACATGTCTTTCATTTCTCGCCTCCTTCAATCACGCTCATGGTTATATATTATCCCCTTTATTTCTGTGGCTCAATGACAACCTTGATAGAATCGCCGGCCTCAGCAACCAGACGGAAGCCCAAACCTGCCTCCGCCAAATCCAGACGATGCGTAATCATCTGCCGCACCGGGATAGCGCCGGCCCTGATCAGGTCAAGTGCGGTCTGGTAATCATAAGGGCTGGCGCCATAGCTGGTGGTCAGGGTGACATCAGTGCGCCAGAAAACCTCATTTAATGAAACCGGAATGGAAACGCCGGGGTCGGTTGGCGCAAAGAGCAGAACAGTTCCCCCACGCTCTACCGACTTAAATGCCTGGACCGTAGCCATAGTCGCCCCGGTGCAAACTATCACCAGGTCGGCCAGATAACCATCGTTGACCTCACGAAATCGGGCGGGCAGGTCTTCTCCGGCATGTATAGCCGCATCAGCCCCGAATCGTTTTGCGGCGTTCAGTCGAAATTCGTTGATGTCCGTCGCCACCACCCGGCCGGCCCCCATAGTTCGTGCCAGTTGCAGGTGAAGTAGTCCGGCAATACCGCTGCCGATGACAAGCACGCTGTTGCCGGGCTGCATACGCGCTGTCCTCTGCCCGCGAAGTACACAGGCTAACGGCTCAATAAACGTTGCTTCCTCATAGGACATTTCATCAGGCAGCCGGAATACACCCCGTTCCACATTGATGGCTGGCACGCGCACGTATTCCGCAAAACCACCGGGGTCAAAGTTGGTTTTTCGCAGGGTATCGCACATGGTGTGATGGCCTCTCAGACAATAATAGCAGGTATTGCAGGGTACATGGTGGGCAGCCGATACGCGGTCGCCCTTTTTGAAGCCATTTACCCCGCTCCCCACCTCAACCACCTGCCCGCCGATTTCATGCCCGAGCACCAGCGGCGCTCTATCCAGGCGATACCACTCCATAACATCGCTGCCGCAGATACCGCTGGCTTCCACCCGCAGGAGCAATTCACCGGGACCTATCTGCGGGATAGGCATCTGCTCCAGGCGAATATCCCGGTTGTTATACCACATAGCCACGCGCATGTTCTTTTCGCCGGTGCCAGTCATGACTTCCTGCCTTTTTTTCCCTTTTCGCTATCATATAATTCCTGAGCCTCTTTGGGAGTTGCATTCTGATGAACGATACCTCTTATCGCCTTGATCATGGCTACCGGGAAATCGTTCTGCCATACGTTCCTTCCCAGATTCACCCCTATGGAACCTTTCTTTATGCCGTCATGCACAAATTCAAAAACCTCAAAATCAGTATCAACCTGGGGCCCGCCCGCCATAACCACGGGAACAGGACAACCCCCG
>DASRZK010000017.1:0-3112 GCA_035686505.1 Dehalococcoidales bacterium
TAGGGATGGTCTGCAGTCCCAGTTGTTTGTAAAGTGGCAGTATATCAGGGGCGTATTTCTCCAGCGCGGCAAGGTGCCGTTGTATCGTCTTGACGTCGCCGCGGGCGATTGGCCCGGTAAGGCAGTCGGGAAAGCCCATATTGGCGATGTTGTTCACTGAGCCCTGCAGGAGCGGGATGTACGCCTTGGTCGCCTCTTCGGTTGATTTGCCGAAGTTATGCCAGAGGTCGGTGGCCATTTTCACCAGCGTGTAGAAGTAGTTGCAGGCAATGCAGGCGGCGGCGTGATAGAGGGCTTTATCCTCGGAAGTGAGATAAACCCAGTCGCCTTTAAGTGCCCTGGCGATTTCGGTAAGGGTCGTTTTTAGAGGCTCTTCTGCTTCAATGGCGAAGGTAGAGCCGGGCAGGTTGGCGATGGCCTGTTCCCTCCCGGCGAAGGTCTGGCAGGGATGAATTGAGCCCACCATGGTGCCCTGCTCTCTGGCGTGTTCCAGTGAGTGTACCGTGCTGGCGCCGCTGCAGTGAACCGCCGATTGTCCGGCGCGCCACTTGATTCCATCGGCCACTTTGGGGATGATATCATCCGGTGTGGTGATAAAGACCGTATCGGCAATGTCAGCCAGGTCCTGAGCCTTTTCATACATCTGGCACCCGGATACATCATTGGCAAACCGCTGCGCGGCTTCCCTGACGACATCAAAGATACCGATGACCTGGTAACCTAGCTGCGACAGATTTACCGCGAAGGCAGTGCCCACCGGTCCAGCCCCAATAAAACCGAGCTTTGGCATTTCTTTCGCCTCCTTGAGAAGCCATTTTAGGACGCTATTTTATCTGGTATTTCTTTACCATCTCCGGGTTCAGTTCCAGCCCAAAGCCGGGTTTATCAGAAATCTTGATGCAGCCGTCTTTGAGTGGCGGAGGCTCCTGGTAAAGAAAATCCCACCAGGGCATATATTCCACAATCAGGCCGTTCGGGATGGCGGCCACCAGATGGGCGGAGAATTCGTGGAAAACATGGCTGGCCACGGGCAGGTGCCACGCTTCAGCCATCGCGGCCACCTTCATCCATTCGGTGACACCGCCCACCCGCTGCAGGTCTGGCATCAGCACGTCCAGTGCCTTGTTCTCAAACACATGGCGGAAATCATGTTTGCTGGTGAGCGTCTCGCCCCCGGCCACCCTCATGTCCAGGGCATTGGAAACCAGGGCCCAGTCCGCAGGGTCGTTGCTGGCCAGGGGGTCTTCCAGCCAGTACACGTGATACTTCTCAAGCTCTCGCCCCATCTGAATTGCCTGGGGCACCGTCCATACCCAGTTCACATCAACCAGTATGTCAATATCGTCTCCAACCGCCTCTCTCACCGCCCCGAGTCTTTCCAGCTCCACCTGGAACGGCTTATCGCCCATGTTCATTTTCATAGCCCGGAAGCCCTGCTCTACCAGGGAAGCAGCATCTTTCTGCAATTGGTCAATGCTCCAGTTGAGAAAAAGCAGGTGGCTGGCATATACGGGCACTTCATCACGGTAACCGCCGAGCAAACGGGCTACCGGCAGGCCAGCAGCCTTCGCCCGCAGGTCCCAGAGGGCGGTATCGATGGCGGAAAGGGCGTAGATGGGGTAGCCCTGGTGCCCCATCCACCTAGTATCATTCCAGAGCTTCTGCCATGCCTCCGCCCCGCGAAATATATCCTGCCCCACTATGGTCTCTTTTAAATCATCAATGCAGGCTTTCAGCGATTTCACACGCCGGTCATTCCAGGTGAAAGCCAGGCCAATTCCCTCCAGTCCCTCATCGGTGAATAACTGGACAATAATCGGATTGGCTCTGTTGGCGGCGATTCCGCTCACAAATGGCCACTTGAGCGGTACCGACAGCGGGGTGCTGACCAAATCGGTAACCTTCATCTTGACCTCCCTTCGGCCAATATTATTTGACGGTAGCGAAGTTTGTCAAGGCGAAAGCAAACTTGGCATAGTTGAGTAATACCTCATTGCTCTTTTGACAGCCCGAAAAAGGTCTGTTAGAATGTGGCGGATTCTGGCTGAAATCACATAATAGACAGGAGGTCACTGGATTGAAAAACCCTCTAAAAGAGAAGCTGAAGAAAGGGGAGGCGGTAATTGGCACATTTGTGGAGATTGGACATCCGGATGTGACGGAGTGGCTTTCGCGGGTGGGTTTTGATTGGCTGCTGCTCGACAACGAGCACGCGCCGACAGGTTACGAGACACTGCAGCGCATGATGCAGTCAATGAACGGAAGCGGCTGTGTGCCTATTGTGCGGCCGCAGTGGAATGACCCGGTGGTGATGAAGCGGGTGCTGGACATTGGCGCCTATGGCGTGCTCATCCCATGGGTGAACTCAAAGGAGGAAGCGGAGAATGCGGTGAGGTACTGCAAGTACCCGCCACAGGGGATACGGGGGTATGGCCCGAGGCGCGCCGGCATGTTCGACCCTGACTACTTCAAGACGGCCAATGATGAGCTTCTCATCACCATCCAGATAGAAACGCAGAAGGCACTCGATAACCTCGATGAGATACTCTCGGTGCCTGGCATAGATGCCTGCTACATCGGTCCGTGGGACCTCTCGGTAAGCCTTGGCTTCGGCGTACCCCCGGACTGGAATAACGCAAAGTATCAGGAAGCCTTTGACCGGGTCCTGGAAGTCTCGGCCAAACATGGCAAACCGGCCGGTATGTTCTGCATCTCGGATACTATTGATTGGGCCCTGGAAAAAGGGTTCACCTTCAATACCATTGAGGCCGATGATTATCTTCTTGTCCGCAGTGCTCGGACGGCCGTGGAAAAAGCCCGAGAAGCGGCCAAGAAGGCAAAGAAATAGACGGAGGAGCAAATGAAAATAACCGGCGTCAAGACCTACGTGCTGGAAGGACTGCTTGGCGACCAGGCATTTGGCTGGTCGCTATGGGTGACCGATAGGCGGCAGACTGCCCTGTGCGTAATCACCACTGACGAGGGAATTGAAGGGGTGGGGGAAGCGTTTTTCGTCGGTGGGCCGTCAAGTATAACCGCCGCGATGATACAGGACGGTTATGCCCCTTTGCTCATCGGGGCAGACCCTTTTCAGAGCAGTGTTATATGGGAT
>DASRZK010000018.1:0-9616 GCA_035686505.1 Dehalococcoidales bacterium
ATGTATATAATGTTTTGTCAAGACTGAATTTACTGAATTTTATAAATTTAAATAAAAAAGTCAGCTGGCAGTTTCGATGGCATGGGGAGTGGCGGTGGCTTATTTGCCGAGTTCTTTGGCTCTGTGGTAGGCAGCGGCGACGGCCTGATAGACCAGTTCGCGGAAGTTTTCGTTTTCAAACTGCTGCAGGGCGGCGGCAGTGGTACCACCGGGGGAGGTGACCATGCGGCGCAATTCGGAAGGTGATTTCCCGGATTTTTTCAGCAGTTGTCCGGAGCCGAGCATGGTCTGCAGCACCAGTTCCTGTGCCGTATCCTCGGAAAACCCGATACGGACTGCAGCCTCGGTAAGGCATTCAACAAAGAGGAAAAAGTAAGCTGGACCGCTGCCACTCACCGCGGTGGCCATGTCAAGATACTTTTCATCGGGGACAAAGATTTCCTTGCCCATGGTGCTCAGGATAGTCCTGGCCTGCTCTTTCTGCGCTTCGGTTACCTCCGGAGTGGCGGTCCAGACGCTGATTCCCTCGCCGATCTGGGCGGGTGTGTTGGGCATGACCCGGACCACCTGGCGATGGTCAATGCCTTTACATAATGTATCTATGCTGGCCCCAGCGATAATGGAAAGGACAAGCTGTCCCGGCTTAATCCGGCCACTTAGCCCGGGCATTATCTCGGGCAGGTTCTGCGGCTTAATCGCCAGAATTATGACTTCGCCCTTTGCCGAGGCATCAGGATTGCTATCGGTAACCGATATCTGATAGGTCTGTTTCAGATACTGGCGGCGTTCATCTTTGACGTCGCTGACACATATGGCCTGCGGAGTGCTCAGACCGCGGTTCAGTACGGCAGCCAGTATCGCTTCCCCCATCGCCCCGCCACCAATAAAAGCTATCTTCATGGTTTTCATTGCTATTTACCCTCACTGTACGACGAAGTTTATCAGTCTGCCGGGCACATATATTCTTTTCAGGACTTTCTTCCCTTCTAGGTGCGGCTGTACCCGCGTTGACTCCGCAGCCATTTGTCTAGCTTCAACCTCGGTGGTAGACGCCGGCACGGTGATGCGGTCGCGGAGCTTGCCGTTGACCTGGACCACCAGCGTTATCTCCTCGTCCCTGGCCAGTTCATCGTCCCACTGCGGCCAGGGCTGATTGTGTATGCTGTACCGGCGTCCCGTCCTCTCCCAGAGTTCCTCGGTGAGGTGGGGGGCGGAGGGTGCCAGGAGGCGGAGCAGAATATCAATCGACTCTTCCCACGTCGGGGTGCTGATGGAGCCGGTATCCTTCACTCCGGCCAGGTAGTTGCTGTACTCCATCAGCGCCGATAGCATAATATTGAAACGGAATTTTTCTATGTCCTGCGTTACCCGCCTGATGGTCTGGTGAGTAACGCGGGATAATTCTCTCTCCGCTTTCTCGGTGTCGCTGGGCGTAGCTTTTCCATCAGGCTGGTAGCCACTGAGTGCCAGCTGCCAAATCCGATTCAGCCAGCGGCTGATGCCACTGATGCTGCTGTCATTCCACTCGCCGCCCTGCTCCCATGGTGCCAGGAACATGAGGTAAGCCCGGACCGTGTCTGCTCCCAGTTTGGCCACGTACTCGTCCGGGGTAACCACATTGCCGAGCGATTTGCTCATCTTCTGCTTCTCGGCGATTATAATCCCCTGGTTGAACAGGCGGGTGAACGGCTCATTGAAGTTGACCAGTCCCATGTCACGCAGTGCCTTGACGAAGAAGCGGGAATAGAGCAGGTGCATCACGGCATGCTCAGCCCCCCCGGTGTAGAGGTCTACCGGCATCCAGAACTTGATTTTCTCGTCGTCAAAGGGGGCATCATCGCTGTTGGGGCTGGTATAGCGCAGGAAGTACCACGAAGAACACATAAAGGTGTCCATGGTGTCCGTCTCGCGCTTGCCGGGCCCGCCACAGCGCGGACAGGTGGTATTGACAAACTGCTCATGGTATTTCAGCGGCGATTCACCGGTCGGCCTGAACTCGGCGTCTTCGGGCAGCAGCACCGGCAGGTCTGCCTCAGGGACGGGAACGATACCGCATTTATCGCAGTAGACCATGGGTATGGGTGCTCCCCAGTAACGCTGGCGTGAGATAAGCCAGTCCCGCAACCGGTAGCTGACGGTCCGCTTTCCCCAACCTTTCTCCTCGAGGAATTCCGAAACGGCCTCAATGCCCTGTCTGCTGGGTAGCCCGTCGAACCGGCCGGAGTTCACCAGGGTTCCCTCCTCTATGTAGGCCTCTTCCAGCTCCTCGCCATGCCAGTCCGGTGGCGCTATCACCACGCGTATCGGGATATCATATTTTTTGGCGAAAAGGAAATCGCGCTCGTCATGAGCCGGCACGCCCATCACCACCCCTGTACCGTAGCTTAAAAGCACGTAGTCGGCAATCCAGATGGGTACCTTTTCCCCGTTCAGGCGGTTGGTGCAGTACGACCCGATAAAGACGCCATCTTTTTCTTTCTCGGTGGATAGTCTTTCTATTTCGCTTAGCCGCTTTGACCTCTCGATGTAGGCCTCAACCTCGGCTTTTTTCTCCGGTGATGTCAGCACGGAAACCAGCGGGTGCTCGGGCGCGAATACCATGAAGGTGACGCCGAAAGTGGTGTCCGGACGGGTGGTGAAGACCCTTATCTCTTTCTGCGCTGTGCCGCTGTGGTCAAGGGCAAAGGATATTTCCGTACCCTCGCTTCGGCCGATCCAGTTACGCTGCATGATTTGAATACGCTCCGGCCAGTCGATGCCGTCGAAGTTCATCATTTCATCGGCGTATTTGGTGATGCGGAAGAACCATTGTTCAAGGTCACGACGAGTAACCGCGGTATTACATCGCTCGCAGAAACCGCTGGCCAATACCTGCTCGTTGGCGAGCACCGTCTGGCACTTGGGGCACCAGTTCACTGGCGCCTTGCCCCGATAGGCCAGACCGGCTTCGTACAGCTTCAGAAAGAACCACTCCGTCCACTTATAGTACTCGGGAAGGCAGGTAACCACCTCCCGGCTCCAGTCGTAAATAGCGCCGATGCTGCGGAGCTGGCGGCGCATGTTCTCAACGTTCTGCATTGTCCATGTGAAAGGGTGGATACCACGCTTGATGGCGGCGTTCTCAGCGGGGAGCCCGAAGGCATCAAAACCCATCGGGTGGAGCACATTATAACCCTGCATCCGCTTGAAGCGGGCGTGGACATCTGACGGCGCCATGGCATACCAGTGCCCGATGTGAAGGTCTCCGGACGTGTAGGGGAACATGGTCAGCGCGTACCATTTCGGCTTCGGGTCATCGTCGCTGGTCTGGTAGAGTTTATCTTTTTCCCAGCGCTGTTGCCATTTCCTCTCGAATTCCTGAGGGTTGTACCTGTCTATCATGTATCCTCCCCGATGCCTGAAAGCTATCCAAATGCTTGAATAGACAATGTAATGAACAAAGGAGGAAAGCAGTGTGAAAAGAGGGGTGAAAACCCCTCTCAAAACGCTTCCCTTCCTAATAGTTCACTGCATAAGTCTAGCTCAATTGACCGAGGCTCGTCAACAAGCTGGACTTTGCTCAGCCGAGGAGCTTTGAAAAGCAGAGAGACTGGACACTCGCGCGCTAGCTATCCAGTCTCTCTTATATTCTTGCATTTATAATATTGAGATATATTTAGGCTTTGCCAATTCGGAACATCTTGGTGCCGCAGTTGGGGCATACGCCCTGCGTGGCTGGCTTGCCATTCTTCATGGTGATAGATTTGGCGTCTTTCATTTCCCGCTTGGCGCGGCACTTCACACAATATGCCTGCATAGTTACCCTCCTTTTAGTTTATTAGGATTAGTAGCAAGAATAAACTATTCACTGCGCGTTGTCAATAGCCGCAGGGGTGAAAAAAGAATGAATTTGAGCCTCAAATGAAAAAATAACCCCGTTGCTTGGCCTCATTTCTTATCTGGCCTCTGTCTTTTGACTTTACACTAGTCCGCAGCCAGGGTGTGAGCGTTGCTCGTTACAGGCTATATCAACTATAATTAGTCGATTCGGGGTGAAAAGTGGCGCTTAAAATCGTTCTTATAACAATCGGGGCGGTTATTTTCCTCCTCGTATTGTTCAGGATATTCAGAAAGTCTTATCAATCTCCGGCACCGCACTATGTCGGCTATATGCTTGATAGCGGCTTCCGGCGTTTTTTTCAGTCGCCGGGAACGATTATTGCGCGCAGCGGTATCGAGCCGGGGATGACCGTCATGGAGCTCGGCTGTGGCAGCGGTGCCTATACCACCTACGTGGCCAGGGTAGTCGGTGAGAAAGGAGAGGTGTATGCCGTCGATGTTCAGTCGGCGATGCTGCGACAACTTGAACAAAAGCTGGCCAGGGCGGAGAATCAGGACATCCGCAATGTCGAGCTGAAAGAGGCGAGCGCTTATGAGCTGCCCTTTGCCGATGATTTTTTTGACCTGGTATACATGGTAACCGTACTCATGGAGATTCCGGACCGGGGCCGGGCCCTGCGTGAAGTGAAGAGGGTGCTCAAGCCGGGCGGTACTCTGGCGGTCACCGAATTTTTCCCCGACCCCGATTATCCTTTTCGTTCCACGGTCATCAAAACCGGTAAACGGGAAGGATTAAGTCTTGACGGCAGTCAGGGCAACTTCTGGAACTACACGGTCAGGTTCAAAAAGCCTCTCGCTGACCGGCGGAAGGACTGAGCATTGCGTTCTATTTGGCGATTTAATGACAGGCTATTTTACGGGTGGGTGGTGGTGGCTGTTTTTCTGGTAATTGGCATCACGCTCTACGGTATACATTTCTCTTTTGGCGTGTTTTTCAAGTCAATTGAGGCAGAATTCAGTCTCAGCCGGACGGCGACCTCCGCCATACTATCCGCCAATATGTTACTGGCCGGTCTGTGCTCTTTCTTTGCCGGTTGGGCCATGGACCGTTACGGGCCGAGGCGTGTGGTCCTGCTCATGGGTATCTTTGCCGGCCTGAGCCTGGTGCTGACCAGCCTGACCAATGCCCTCTGGCAGTTGTTCATCACCTACAGCTTGTTGCTGGCCATGGGCACCGGGCCTCTCTACGTGGTGCCGATGTCGGCCGTCTCGAGATGGTTTGACCGGAAGAGAGGGCTGGCTCTGGGTCTCTCCAGCGTGGGAATAGGGCTGGGAATGATGGCCATGGCACCGTTCGCCACCTATCTCATCACCAGTTACAACTGGCATATCGCCTATCTGGTGATAGGGCTGCTTGCCTGGTTAATTGTGGTGCCTCTCTCAAGGCTCTTAAAAAGAGACCCGGGTGAAATCGGCGCTCTGCCTGATGGAGTAAAAACGGGTGATATTGGGCAACCAGTTAAAACAGAGACTTCGCTACTGGTTCAGCACCCTGTGTTATCCATTGTTCAAAATCGTAATTTCTGGATTTTCGTGTCTATCTGGTTCTTATTTGCTGGCTGCATATTTCTCATATTTACCCATCTCGTACCCCATATCACCGATATCGGCTTTTCTTCGCTGGAGGCAGCAACCGTGCTCAGCCTCATTGGTGTTGCTTCCCTTCCAGGCAGATTACTGATGGGTATTGCTTCCGATAGAATAGGGAGGAAGCTGACCCCTATTATCAGCACGCTTGTGCAGGCAGTGGCTATAGCGTGGCTGGTATGGGCGCAAAGCCTGTGGGGCCTGTATTTATTTGCCGTTATATACGGCTTCTTTTACAGCGGTTTTGGCACCAGTGGGGCGGCATTAATAAGCGATACCTTTGGTATGAGAAATATTGGTACCGTGTTTGGTTTACTGGAAGTTGGCTTTGGCGTCGGGGCAGCGCTCGGGGCAGCGATGGGCGGATATGTCTTTGATGTCAGCGGCAGCTATAAGGTAGCTTTTATGCTCGGCGCTCTGGCCATGCTGGTGGCCACTCTGCTGTTTGCCGTGGTACGGCGGAGAGGGGCTGCGTCGCATCATCAATAGCGGCAGATATTCATGGTATTATCAAAATTTAAGGACAGGCTATTTTACGGCTGGGTGGTGGTGGCCACCTTTGGCATCATCGGTACGGCCATCTGGGGAATACGCTTTTCCTTTGGCGTTTTCTTTAAATCACTGGAGAGCGAGTTCGCATTGAGCCGGGCGGCCACGTCAGCCATCTTTTCCGCGCAGATGGTGCTGGGCGGTATATTCACCATTCTGGGCGGCTGGGCTCTGGACCGTTTCGGTCCCAGAATAGTTATCCTCTTTATGGGTATCTGTACCGGCCTCAGCTTGCTGCTTGCCGGGCAGACCAGTGCCCTGTGGCAAATCTTTCTAGCCTACAGTCTGCTAATGGCGATGGGCACCGGCGCTATCTTCGTCGTGGTAATGTCAACGGTCTCCCGGTGGTTTGAAAGGAGACGGGGCCTGGCACTGGGTATCGCCAGCCTGGGCGCCGGAATGGGCCCGTTGATGGTGGCTCCCTTTGCCACCTATCTGATTTCCGCCTTTGACTGGCGAATGGCGTTCACTATACTTGGTGTCATAGTCTGGGTGGTGGTTATTCCATCGTCACGGCTTCTAAAGGGAGACCCCCAGGAGATTGGCATGCTGCCTGATGGGGTCGAGTTCTCCGCAAGTACGTTCCTGGAGCAGAAGTCGGTCGTATCGGCGGACCATCTTTCTCCGTGGCAGGCATTCCGGACAAGGAGTTTCTGGCTCTTTATCTGTATCTTTTTCCTCTTTTCCAGCAGTCTGTTTCTGGTTCTGACGCACCTGGTGCCCCATATAACCGACCTCGGGTTTTCCGCGGTGCAAGCGGCTACCGTTCTCAGCGTAGCCGGCGGGGCAACTATTGCTGGCAGGGTGTTTTTTGGCATGGCGTCAGACAGGCTGGGCAGGAAAAGGGCGGTAATAATCTGTACCCTGCTCCATGTTATTGCCCTGGTATGGCTGCTCTGGTCGCGGGAGTTGTGGATGTTCTACCTTTGGGCGCTTGTTTTCGGACTTGCCTGGGGAGGGACGGGGCCGACTACGGCGGCGCTGATCGGTGACACATTCGGCCTCGGCCGGATAGGGGCCATTCTGGGCCTGCTCGAAGTCGGCTTTGGCACCGGGGCGGGGTTAGGTCCAGTTATCGGCGGTGCTATTTTCGATTTGAAACAGAGCTATTTTCTCGCGTTCTTGCTGGGGGTGGCGGTGATGCTGGTGAGCATCGTGCTCATCATATTTATCCGGCGGGAATGGGGCAAAACTGTAGCCAGTGGGTGAGTGGGTATTGTCAGTAAGCGAATATATTAGCCGCGAGTTGGGCCAACCTCATCGCATAGCCCGGGATAATACCCAGCAGCAGCACGCCAATGCAGCACAGGAACAGCGCCAGTCGCAGCGCTCCGGAGGAGGGCACTTTCTCTGCGGACGCTGCCTCACCCAGCCACATCACCTTGACCACGCGTAGATAGTAGTAGGCGGAAATGACGCTGTTGATTACGGCGATTATCACCAGCCAGAGCAAACCATGCTGCACCGCCGCGTTGAAGATATAGAACTTGGCCATAAAACCCGCCGCCGGAGGCATACCAATCAGCGAGATAAGACAGAGTGTCAGCGCCAGAGCCAGCAACGGCGCTCGCTTCCCCATCCCCGAATAGTCCCCGATGAGGTCACTATTCAGCTTATTTGAGATGGCAATAATGGCGATGAAGGCACCCATGTTGGTGAAGGCATAGCTGGCGAGGAAGAAGAGGACGCCGCTCTGGCCCAGGATGTTCTCTGCCGAAGCCACACCCATGGCTGCCAGTCCAACCATGAGATAGCCAGCCTGGGCGACGCTCGAGTACCCGAGCATGCGCTTGATATTTGCCTGTGGTATAGCGAGGATGTTGCCGATGGTCATGCTGATAGCGGCCAGCGCGGCAAATATAAGTCCCCAGTTCAGGCTCAGCCAGGCAGGCATGCCAAAGGCGGAGAAGAAAACCCGCATGATAACGGCAAAGCCCGCTGCCTTGCTGGCCACGGACAGGTAGGCGGTGATGGGAGTCGGGGCTCCTTCGTAAACGTCAGGCACCCACATCTGGAAGGGAACCGCCGCAATCTTGAAGCCAAACCCGGCGACCAACAGCACGATGCCCATCAGCAGGCCGGGGCTGGCCAGAAGTGTCATCGGTGGTAGCGACTGGATAACCTGAGCGATTTCGCCCAGTTGCGTCTTGCCGGTGAAGCCGAAAACCAGTGCCATACCGTAGAGCAGCACCGCCGAAGCAATCGCCCCCAGCAGCAGGTACTTCAGCGATGCCTCGGTTGACTTATTATCTTTCAGGAAACCGACCAGGGCGTAGAGGGAAATGCTGGTCAGTTCGAGCGCAATGTAGATGGCAATCAGGTTGGTGGTGGCGGCCATAAGCATCATGCCCAGCGTGGCCAGGAGCACGAGGGCATAGTATTCACCCTGAAATCTTGAGAACTTGCTTACGTAATCGGTGGAGGATAGTATCACCAGAAAGGCAATGCCCAGAAAGAGCACCTTGAAGAAGATGGCAAAATTATCCACGGCCAGCATGTTGTTGAAGATGGCCGGGTAGCTGCCTCCCCACATGGCGATGGTGACGCCGCCGGCAATCACGAGGCCGGAAATGCTGACCTGTGCCAGCCACCGCTTCTGCTCGGTGAATAAATCGAGCAGGATAACGATAGCCGCGATGGCCAGCAAAGTTATTTCCGGTATAAACAGGGCCAGGTTCAATTTATACTCCTTGCCATCATTCTAGCCACCTAACAGGCCAACTATCGGTGTAATACCGAGCTTGAGCACGTCGGTGATAACGGCCGGGTAGATACCGACCAGCATAATCACCGCCACTAAGGCGAACATGTAGACTCTCTCCAGAACATCGGCATCGGCCGTGCCTTCGTATTGCTCCAGTGGCGGGCCGTAGAACACCCTCTGCAGCATCCAGAGGATATAGCCGGCGGTGACCACCACGCCAAGCACACCGAGCAAGGTGTAGCCCTGTATCCAGGGCACCGTGGTTGAGGAAAAGCTGCCGATAAATACCAGGAACTCGGCGGCAAAGCCGCTGGTGCTCGGCAGTCCCAGAGAGGCCAGCCCGGCGATGGAAAAAACCACGGTGATAATCGGCACCTGTCTGGCCAGGCCGCCAAGCTTGCGCAGGTCACGTTCATGAGTGTTATGCATCACCAGCCCGACCATGGCGAAGAGCAGTCCGGTGACCAGGCCGTGGCTGACCATTTGAAGGGCCGCCCCGACCAGGCTCACCTTGCCGAGGGCGAAAATGCCCAGCAGTACATAGCCCATGTGGCTGATGCTGCTGTAGGCAATCAGCCGCTTGAAATCGGTCTGCCGCATGGTAACGGCGGCGCCATAGAGCACACCGATGATAGCCAGTATGACCAGTATGACGGCATACTGCTGGGCCATCGTCGGGAACATGGTAACGCAGAGGCGGATCATGCCGTAGCCACCCATCTTGATGAGCACTCCGGCCAGCATGACGCTGACCGCGGTCGGCGCGTCGGTATGGGCATCGGGCAGCCAGGTATGAAATGGAAATACGGGCAGCTTGATGGCAAAGCCGATAAGAAGCAGGAAAAAGATGGCCGCGGCCGGCATGATTGACTGTACCAGTCCCAGACCGCTCCGGCC
>DASRZK010000019.1:0-20631 GCA_035686505.1 Dehalococcoidales bacterium
GCCGTTAACGACGATGTCATTTTTATTATCCTTGGTGATTGAGGTCGCTGAGTCGGCAATGACGATACGCAGCCCGCCTGACTCTCTTACTACTTTGTGAACTTCATGCACCATGTGGCCTGCCTCCCCGTTTTTAAATTAATTACCTGATACTGGTTACTAACGTATCATCTGGCTGGGCAGCCAGGTAATAATCTGCGGGAAAAGTGTAAAGATAACGAGACCGATGATAATAAGACCAACATGTGGCAGTACACCTTTGATGATGTCTCCCATGGTGATGCCTAACTTCGGGTCACAGGCACCGCGGCAGATGAAGATTCCTGAGGCAAAAGGCGGGGTCATGAACGCCATCTGGAGGTTGACACAGACCATGATGGAGAACCAGAGGATGCTGAAACCTGCTTCCTGGGCAATGGGAGTGATAATGGGCACCATAATATAGACGATGGCAATCCATTCAATGAACATGCCCATGAGGAAGATGATGAACATGATGACGGCGAAAATGCCCCACCTGCCGCCGGGAGCAGCCAGAATTATGTCGGACATGACATCCCGGCCTCCACCGCCGAGAAATACCGCGCTGAATGCCACAGCCATGGTAACGATGACGAAGATGAAGCCGCAGGCTCTCAGGGTAATGAGCGATGCCTCTTTCAAGGTGGTCAGGCTGAAACGCCGGTAGGCAATGGCCAGCAGGGTAGCTATGAAGGCGCCGACGCCAGCGGCTTCAGTGGGAGGCGCGATACCCAAAAATATTACCCCCAGCACCGAGAAGATGAGGATAGCGACCGGCACGATGGAGGTAACCAGCAGCCACGTCTTCCTCGCAAACGGCACTTTCCGGTCTTCAACAGGCACCGCCGGAGCGATGCTCGGCTGCAGGTAACTCCGTATAGCAATATAGAGGATGTAGAGGGCAGACAGGGTAAATCCCGGCAAAAAGGCGCCGAAGAAAAGCTGTCCCACGGAGATGCCGGCCATCGGCCCGTAAAGCACGAGCATGATGCTGGGCGGGATGAGAATACCAAGACAGCCCCCTGCGGTGACCGCGCCGGAGGCCAGCGATTTGCTGTAACCCCGCTTTACCATCGACGGGAGCACGGCAAGCGCCAGCATGGTAATGGACGCGGCGATGATGCCGACGGTGGCGGCGATGATAGTGCCCATGAGGACGGTCACGATGGCCAGACCACCCCTCAGACCCCCGAGCCACAGGTACAGCGCGTCATACATTCTCTCCGCGATACCTGAGCGTTCCAGCATCACCCCCATGAACACAAAAAGCGGCACCGCAATGATTACATAGTTGGTGATGATGCCAAAGATATTGTTATAGATGACGTTGGCTACCGGTATAGGGCCCCCGAAGACAAAAAGCCCGACGAACAGCGCAAGGGCTCCTACGAGAAATCCAAGGGGAAACCCGGTGAGAACACTGGCGAATATGCCACCAATCATGATGATGGTGACCATTTCTGGACTTAAATCAATCATATGGCCTGCCTTTTACCAGGAAATACGCGTCACGAACGAAATGAGCCAGGGCTTGAAGTCCAAACAGGACAAGCCCGTAAAGGACCATCGTTCTCAGAGGTGCCACTGGCGGGTACCAGCCCGTAGTAGCCATGCTCTCGCCGGTGGCCCACGCCCTGAAAGCGAAGTTCCAGCCGGCGTAGATCAACAAGAAGATAAACGGGAAGAAGAGAACCAGGGTGCCCACAAAATCAATGCCTGCCTGGGCCCTGGGGGAAAGATGCGCATATACCATATCAACTCTGACGTGTGCTTTTTTCAGGTGCGTGTAGGCGAACGCGAGCATGTACGTGGTGGCAGCAATCATGATGTGGAGCTCGTATCCCCACAGGGTCGGCCTGGTGAAAATATAGCGCAGCGCGACTTCCATAGTCACCATTACCATCAGGATGGGAATGAACCACCGCGCAATCTTTGCTGTCCACTCACTGATGGCGTCAATGGTATGAACGATTTTTTTCATTACTGCACTTTCTTTTACTCGGTAACCCCCCCGCCCGGATTAAAGAACCCGGGCGGGGAGAATACGCAATACGAGAGATTAGAGCCTAGGTAGAACTTGGTTGTAGGCGTCTCTCCAGTCTCTGAGAGACTGCATGACTTTGGCGTAGAACGGGTCGGCCGCTTCCATATCTGCGTAGAAGTCCAGAGCGCTCTGGACGACCGCGTCTTCAACTGCCTGGGGAATCGGCTCGATGACAACGCCCGCCTGTGTATAGGCAGGGGCAGCTTCCATCAGGGCCACACTGTTCAGGGCGAAGTGCTTGATGCCCTCGGCCCAGCCCACCTCGGTCAGGACTTTCTTGTAGGCATCAGGGAGCTCGGCCCAGGCACCTTTATTGACGTAGAGGATGTACATGTCGGTCGGCTGGCGGGCCGGGGATGTATAGGCATAGTCTATAACTTCCTGAAAACCCATCTTGAGGTCGGTGCCGAGATTCGCGTGCTGGAAACCGTCAATGACGCCCCGCTGCATGGCCTCGTAGAGTTCAGGGCTGGGGGTAGCCACCGCGGCCACGTTGAGCTTGCCGAAAATGACCGCCTCGTCACCGAGGAGGCGCATCTTCTTGCCCGCGAGGTCATTTACGGTATTAATCGGGAAGCTGGTATAGAGGAAGGTCTCCGGCAGCTCTACAGTCGCCGTGATAGGCATGACATTGAAGCCGCCGCCGTCTAGCATCTCCTGCATCAGGTCAAAGCCGGGGCCAACATAGTACCAGAAGTAGTACTGCATGGCGGTGGGACCTGCCACGGTGGTGCTGAACACGGGCGCATTAGCCAGCCATGGTTTCCAGAGAATGGGACCGTTGTGGGCCATCTCAAGGATTCTATCGCTCACCGGCTGCAGCTCGGTGTCAGCGGGCACAATAGCGCCGCCGGGGTTCGGCTGGATGGAAAATCCACCCTCAGTTGCCTCATTAACCGCCTTGCTGATCCTCTCCAGCGTTATATAGGTCGGGTTGGTATTGGGATTATCATCCTGTGAAATCCAGCGGATTGTCTCTGCAGGTTGTGCGGGGGCAGGAGCGGGTGCCGGCGCCGGTGCTGGGGCAGGAGCGGGTGCCGGTGCGGGTGCAGGTGCAGGTGCAGGCGCTGGTGCTGGCGCGGGAGCCGGTGCTGGTGCCGGTGCGGCGCAGGCTGCGGCCAGGCTGCTTACCAGTACCACCGCTAATACTATTACAAATAACAGTCTTTTACTCAATTATTTATCATCCTCCTTGTTATAATTTTAGCAGTCAGACTTGAGAATAACCGTGCTTTTTGAAAACAGTCACCCCCTTTCGTACCAATCAGGCGATATATCCTGAGATAGATAAACGTATAAGATACTCATTGATTTCAAGATGTAGGTGCACATCTGATATGTTATAATATCCGAAATCCATTAATTTTGTCAAGTTTTTCAAATATCGGAACTCATTTTACGCTGCATGATAAGTTAAGGTGTCAAGTTGACGAGATCCGTCTATGTTTACTATGTTTAGGTGGTTCGTAGCGCCGTCAGGCCGACCTCCGGGTCAAAGTCACGCTCGAGCTGATAGCTGAGCTCGCCGATGTAAATCTCGACCGTCGCCCAGACAATAGCTTCTTCAACGTGACCGCCGATTAGCTGCCCCGGCTTCAGTGGGTCGATGGCGCACATGTGGATGTGAAATATTTTCTCACCTTCATATACGGAAAGCGACCCCTGAGCGGAGAGGATAGACAGGTGGCCTTCGTACTCGTCAAAGTCCCATCCCCACTTCCCGTCTTTGGGAGCGGTGCCGAATTTGGCCTTTTCCAGAGAGCCAATGATACCGAGAATTATTGCCGAGGTTATGCCCTTCTTTTCACAGTACCGGGTAAGTTCATTCAAGAGTTCCTGGCCCTGATTCAGTCTGAGAAGATTGACCGATTTGAACACGTAAATACCTCCTTATAATGTATTCTCTCAGCCCTATTTTATAAATTGTGAGGGCGAACTCACTCAGGTGAGGGGATGATTATTATTATACGAGACGAGCAGACATTGCTTTAGTATTTTTCATATTACAATATTTCCATGGTAAATGACAAAAATCAGGGAATTGCTAACGGTGCATATTTGACAAATAGCAGGTGAAAGATAAAAATGTGGTGAATGCGTTTTAACTGTGGAGGCATTCCCTGGTAAGAGAATTTTATCACGGTATAAATTATTACAAGGAGGAAACAGGCATGAGCCGTAAAGCCAAGGTCGGCTTCACCCGGGATTACTATGACAAAGATGGTAATTTCATCCTGGATTGCCCGGGATTCAGGTCTCTGGAGAAGATACCGGATATTGAACGCGAGATCTTCGCCGAAATGCTGCCCGAAGTGACTCCGCCTCAGATAGAAGATTATGATATCGTGGTTACCCGTACCTTTTCCCGATGGACGGAGAGCAGTTTCGTCGGCAATGACCGGCTTCTTTCACTACACCGCAACGGTGTTGGTTATGACCGCATTGACGTTCCGGCCCTGACCAAAGCCGGGGTACTTCTGTGCATCACGCCGGACGCGGTGCGCCGCCCGATGGCGGTGGCTATCATTACGTTTATCCTGGCCCTCAGCACACGTCTTTTCATCAAGCACCAGCTAACCAGCGAGGGGCGATGGAGCGATGTGGCCAAACACAACGGCTACGGCCTGGTGGGCAAGACGCTGGGTTCGCTGGGAGTAGGGAACATAGGGCATGAGATGTTCAAACTGGCCAGGCCCTTTGGCATGAAGCACATCGCTTATGACCCTTACCTGAAACCGGAAGACGTGAGTGACGTTGACTTGAAGCTGGTGGATATGGACACGGTGCTCTCTGAATCTGACTTCCTCAATATCAGTTGTCCGCTGAGTGAGAAGACACGCCATCTCATCGGGGAAAAAGAACTGAAGAAGATGAAACCGACGGCCTTCCTGATTAATACCGCACGCGGGCCGATTATCGACGAAGCCGTGCTCATTAAAGCGCTACGGGAACGGTGGATAGAGGGGGCGGCACTGGATGTCTTTGACCAGGAGCCAACGCCGCCGGACAACCCGATATTAAAGCTGGATAATGTCATCGTTACGGCCCACGCCATGGGCTTCACTGACGAGTTCCTGAACAGGGTTTGGGAAATCATTGCCAAGCAGATATCACAGCTCATGCGCGGGGAAAGGCCTGACGGCGTGGTGAATCGCGAGGTCTGGGACCAGCCGAAGTTTCAGTCCAAGCTAAAGCGGTTCCTGGAACAGATTAAAAGCTGAAAATGGGGAGGAGATATAATTGAAAAAGAACCGCGTGAAGGAGCTATGGCGTGAAGGTAAGGCAGCAGTTGGTACCTGGCTGGTGCTGGGCAGCCCCATCACCGCCGAAATCATCGCCAATCTGGGATTCGACTGGGTAGTAGTAGATACCGAGCATGGTTCCATTGATATCGGTACCACGCAGTCCATCATACAGGCAGTCCTGTATACCGGCGCAGTGCCGATGGTCAGAGTACCGTGGAATGACCCGATGCCGATAAAGCGTGCTCTGGATGCCGGCGCTTACGGGCTGGTCATCCCGATGGTGAACAGTCGTGAAGAAGCGGTGCGGGCAGTGCAGGCCACCCGGTATCCGCCGCTCGGCGTGCGGAGCTTCGGTGGACCAAGGACGCGTCTCTACGGCGGCGTTGACTACTTTGAGCACGCCAACGAGGAGATTGCTTTGATAGTGCAGATTGAGCATATTGATGCCGTGAACCGCGCTGATGGAATTCTCTCCGTGGAGGGCATAGATGGCTTCTTCATCGGGCCGAGTGACCTTGCCATCTCCCTGGGGCTGAAACCGGGCCTCGACCAGACAGACGCCCGCCACGTGGACGCGGTGAGCAAGGTGCTGGCGGTAGGGAAGAAGCATGGTGTTCCGGGAGGAATCCAGGTGGGCAGTGCCGAAGCGGTCAACGAACGCATTGCCCAGGGGTTTCAGTTTATTGCCCTGAGCAGCGATGAAGGCTTTGTGCGGAGTGCGGCATCATCAGGACTGAGTAAGATTGTTAAAGATAGAAAAATCGCTTAAATCAACTCTTTGCTGAGGCGGACGTTACTTCCTTCTTCGGAACTCCCGGAGCACCGAGAGAATCAGAGTAACGCCGAATAACAACACCACGATGCCAAAGAATATT
This sequence comes from Dehalococcoidales bacterium, assembly GCA_035686505.1. Classification (GTDB taxonomy): domain Bacteria; phylum Chloroflexota; class Dehalococcoidia; order Dehalococcoidales; family RBG-16-60-22; genus E44-bin89. The sequence goes on from DASRZK010000019.1 coordinate 6,186, forward strand.
TCTGCCTTGTAGTCTTTTTTTGGTGGTGTCAGTGGGAGCGGGGCTGGCCCTTGCCGGGGTTTTGTGTCGGGAGCGGGCTCCTGCTCTGCTGTTGGGGTGACGTTTTCGGTAGAGAAGGTCACTGTTTTTTCATTGTTTGCTTCATTGCTCTCCGGAACCTGGTTGCCTTCATCGATGACCACTCTGATAGCGTGAGGTCCAGCCTGTGACATCCAGGTACTGAAGGTCTCCTCAGTCTCAGCGTCGGGCTCAAGTGAATTGATTTGCCCTGATGCCAGGTGCTGGCCATCGACATAATAATTCACGGATGAATATCTGGACTTGGCATCACCCTGATTTCTGATAGTTACCGTAAAGGCCACATTGTCACTGGCCGGAGGTTCTCCAGAGGGCCAGGTGATGGACTCGATGATCAGATCAGGGGCGGGGATGGAAAAAGTGACCGTTTCTCCATTGTTGCTCTCAACTCCCTCAGATATGACATTGGCGCCATCTGCGAACACGGTAAGGGTATGCGGGCCAGAGGTAACGTCCCATTCAAAGGTACCGGTTACGCGCGCGCCAGCGTCGAGCTGCGGAATTTCCTGGTAATTCACCGCGTTATCGTCGACGTAGAAGTATACCTGGAAACCATCTGCTCTGCGGCTGCCTTTATTGGTGACGTATGCGGTCAGGGTAACTTTATCTCCCACGGATGGATTAATCGGGCTCCATATCAGGGATTCAAGGGCAAGGTCAGGCATGGGGTAAGCAATCAAAGTCTGATTATTTGCTTCGTTGCTCTCGGCCACTAGGTTCGATTCATCAACAACGGCCCGGACGTTATGCAAACCCGCCGCCACTTTCCAGTCAAAGGTTCTGATTACTCTGGTGCCGGGCTCCATGTCTGGAATGTCCTGATAGCCCCTTGGGTTGTTATCAATGTAAAGATGGACCAGTGAAGCATCAGACCGGTTACCTCCATTATTCTGTACGGTTACAGTAAAGGTAACCGTTTCTCCTACCGATGGGTCGTTATGCGACCAGTCAATATTTTCGACTATGAGGTCGGGACCAATGGGTATCAGAGTTGTAACCAGTTCATTATTGGTCTCATCGCTTTCGGCAACTGCAGTGGTGAAATCAACAATAGCTTTAATGGCATGTTCCCCTCCAATAGTAGTCCAGGTGAAGGTCTGATTATCGGTTGCGTTGGCTGATATTGGATTTATGTAGTCAGAAGACACGTGGCTATCATCAATGTAATAGGCAACATTGGTATAATCAGAGCCAGCCACCCCCTGATTTTTTATGGTAACGGTAAATGTCACAGTATCGCCGATAACTGGCTCTGGCGGGTCCCAGGTTATCTGCTCTATGATGAGGTCAGATGGCGGCGTTAAAAAAGTGATGATTTTTTCGTTATTCGATTCATCACTCTCGGGGATGTTGTCCCTGGGGTCGGCCGTAGCCTTTATCTCGTGTAAACCGGCTTCGGCTCTCCAGGTAAAAGTTGCTTGTGTTGTGTCATCGGCGTCTATTCCTTCCAGTTCCCGATAACCCATGTAGAAACTGTCAATGCGCAGATCAACACCGGATTTTTTAGAGTCGCCGGTTCCCTGGTTCTTAACGGTTACGGTAAAGGTGATTTTATCGTTCACCGATGGCTCAGCCGGTGACCAGGCGATGTTCTGGACAATAAGGTCGGCAAGACTCGGTGAGAAGGTGACGATTTTTTCATTATTGGTCTCATCGCTCTCGGTAACAACGCCGTGCGGGGTAATAGCGGCTCTTATATTGCGCGTGCCCTTTTTGGCAGTCCAGAAAAAAGTCACGTTTTCAGAGGTGCCGGGATCAAGTTCATCTGTCCATGCTGAATCTAAATACCTGTCATCAACGTAGAAATTGACGGTTGAGTTGCCCGACGCAACGCTACCCTGATTGGTAATGGATACAGTAAAGCCTACGTTATCGCTTATTGATGGTTCCTCGAGAGACCATGTGATATCGTCTATGATGAGGTCGGGAAGGAGAGCTGAGAAGAGTACCGTCATTTCATTGTTATCTTCATCTGTCTCCGGCACGGAGTTGTTTTTATCGACGATAGCCTTAATATCGCATGGGCCTGCCTTGGCAAACCAGGAAAAAGTTAAGGGCAGCGTTTCACCGGGGTATATTTTGCCGCCATCTTTATCACCCCAGGAAGCGCTGCCGATGTAAAAATGTACACGGCTTGAGTTGGCGATGACCGTGCCTCGATTCTTAACACTTACTGTGTAAACCACCGTAGCGCCAACGGAAGGTTCCGACGGCGACCAGGTTATAGAATCGATTATCAGGTCCGTGCCCAGCGTGGAAAAGGTATAGGTTTTTTGATTGTTAGCCTCATTGGTTTCCCCGACCTTGTTTGTGTAATCGGCCACCGCCGTTATTGTGTGTGTGCCGGCCTGGGCAGTCCAGGTGAAGGAATGTTTGCTGCTGGCACCGGGGTTAATCAGGGGAACGTTTTGACGGTTAATATAGGCGCCATCAATATAATAAGCAACATAGCACTGACCTGAAGCAACCGTGCCCTGGTTACTGATGGTGATGGTGAAGGTTACATCGTCCCCGAAGGTCGGCGTTTCTGGCAAACTGGTTATCATTTGAACGGTCAAGTCAGGGCCGGATTGCGCCCGCACCACTGTATCTGCGTAGTTAATCGGACAGAACAGCTGGCAAGCAAAGACCAGTATGGTAACCAGAAATATGGTTGCAGTGAGAATCCTTTTCAGCATAGCTGCTCGGCAACGGGTATCAAGACCGTTTTATATCGTTAACGACTACCCAACCTCCCATACTGATTGATATATGGTCTTGACCATAACTATTATACTCCTGTTTACATAATACATATTGCAATCACAAGAAATCAACAGAATAGGCATAGTAAATTAGTACTACCTTTGGAACAGGTACTTAAGGGGAGGCCACAGACCAGCTATCTCCGGCTCAGCCACAGGATTGAAGAACAGATAATAACTGTGGCCATGAGGATCGCGCTGCTGACGGTGAAGCTCGTGTGGAAACCGAAATGGTCAATCAGGTAGCCCAGTATAGGGGTCAGTATTCCGGTACCTTCCATATTGCCGAAGAAGTAAAAGCCGAGCACTGTGGAACGATATCTGGCGGCAGCCTGGTCAGCGATGTATGCCTGTGCTGCGGTGGTGTTGAAGTACAAGGTAATGCCGATGATAGCCAGTATGGCAGCGGTGCCAAAGCCGTAAGGTAGCACATTAAAAAGATAAATGGCAGCGCTGCCCGTCAAACACGTGATGGTAATTATCGCCACCCGGCCAAAGCGGTCCGAGAGATAGCCGCCGAATGGTCCCGCCCAGAGCCCCATGCCGTATACGAGCGATACTGAAACCGCTGCCATTTCTTTACCCGTGTCATATATATCAACCAGTAAAAGCGGGGCAAAGGAAACGATGGATATAAGCAGTGCCTGAGTGAAGGAGCTCAATACCACCACGGTTATGAGGCGGCGCCTGTGGCCGGGCGCAGGTGGGGTTTCAGTGGAGACTCCGGTGTCCCCGGTCGCTGCTTTCTGAGACGGCATGCGTTTCCCCAGCATTATATGGAGCATAATGCCAATACCGATACTGGGAATGGCCAGCGTGATGAAAGGACCGCGCCAGCCCCAGGCGGCGGCAATGCCGGCGGCGATAAGCGGTGCCAGGAAGTAGCTGAAACTGCCGCCAACCATGTGAAAGCCTAATGCCTGGCCGCGGGTTCTCGGCGCCACCACGGACGATATCATGGTGGTGGAGGCGGGGTGGTAACCACCACCCAGTATACCCATCAGCACGAGAGCGGTGACCAATACAATATAGTTTGGCGACATGCCAGCCAGCAGTCCGGTTGCCCCCACGCCGACGATGCCGATGGTGAGCAGGACGCGTGGCCCGAGGCGGTCGGATAGCCATCCCGCTGGCAGCTGGCAGACGCCGTAGATAACGCTAAAAGCCGATATTAAAAATCCAGCGCGGGTGTAGTCCAGGGCGAATTCGTCGCGGATGTAGGGCAGGAGTGGCACCGGCAGGGCGGTCACCAGGTGGTGGGAAAGGTGTGCCAGCACAAATAACGGCATCAGTCCGCTGAAGAGCGAGCGTAAACTGAATCTACTTCTGATGGCCGGTTTCCTTTCTGCGGCAAAAACCGTACTCAGTTGAGTTTTTGATTATGTGTATCATACCACGGCAGGGGAATGAAATTCTCGCCTTTGCTCCTGTCTTATAAGGAGGAAGAGGCGGCCTTCTCAATTCTGATAGCGCAGACCTTGAACTCCGGTATCTTGGCTATGGGGTCCAGTGCCGGTATGGTCAGCTGGTTGGTGGGACTCTCGGCGAAATGGAAGGTCATGAAGACAACGCCAACCGGGGAAGCCTCGGTGATTTTGGCCCGGGCGGTGACTTCGCCGCGCCGGGAAACCACCCGCACCGTATCACCATCAGCAATGCTGAAGGCGGCGGCGTCTTCGGGGTTTATTTCCGCCAGTTCCTCGCTGTGAAAAGCGTTAAGCCCTTTCACCTTTCGGCTCATCGTGCCGGTGTGGTAATGGAACAGACTGCGGCCGGTGGTCAGCACCAGTGGGTAGTCTTCATCAGGAATTTCGGCTGACGGCCTGTACTCCAGCGGCACGAAGTGCCCCTTGCCGCGGGTAAATATCTCGGTGTGGAGGATGGCCGTTCCCGGGTGCTCCTCGGTAGGGCAGGGCCACTGCAGGCCGCCCTTTTCCAGTCGACGGTAGGAAATGCCTCCATAGCTTGGGGTCAGCCGGGCAATCTCATCCATAATCTGGGACGGGTTGGTGAAATCAAAGCCGTTGCTGCCCATTCGCTTTCCGACCTGCTCGATAATCCACCAGTCCGGCCGGGCATTGCCAATCGGTTCAACCACTTTTCTTACCCGCTGCACCCTTCGCTCGGTGTTGGTGAAGGTGCCTTCTTTCTCGGCGAAAGTCGTCGAAGGCAGGACAATATGCGCCAGCCGGGTGGTTTCGGTGGGGAAGCAATCCTGCACGATGAGCAGTTCCAGGCGCTGCAACGCTTGAATAGCGTGTTTGGCTTCCGGTTCCGTCAGCACCGGGTTCTCACCCATGATATACATCGCCTTGATTTGACCGTTGTAGGCGGCCTCAAACATATCGGTGAGGGTAAGTCCTGCTCTGGTTGGAGGCAGCGAGCAACTCCAGCCCGCCTCGAATTTTCCCTTCACCGGTTCGCTGGTCACCGCCTGGTAGCCGGGGTAGACATTGGGCAGCGCCCCCATATCACAGGCACCCTGGACGTTGTTCTGGCCGCGCAGCGGATTGACGCCGCTCCCTGGTTTACCTATATTCCCCGTGAGCATGGCCAGGTTGGCCACGGCAATCACGTTATCCGTCCCGTGGGAATGCTGGGTAATGCCCATAGCATAGAAGAGTGCCGCGGGGCTATGGGTGGCGTACATCCTGGCTGCCTGGGTTATTATATCTTTCGGCACGCCGGTGATTCTTTCCACGGTATCCAGGTCAAAATGTTGCAGCGATTCTTTGAAAGCATCCAGGTTCTCGCAGCGCTCGTTGATGAAGCCTTCATTCAGCAGGCCCTCATCGACGATTACCCGGCACATGCCCATGAGCAGGGCAACGTCGCTGCCGGGACGATGCTGCAGGTAGATATCGGCGTGGCGTACCAGTTCGATTTCTCTTGGGTTGGCCACAATTAGCTTTGCGCCTTTACGCACCGCCTTCTTTATTTCAAAGCCAATTACCGGGTGGGCTTCGGTGGTATTGGTGCCGATGGCGAAGATGCAGGCAGCGTCTTTGATATCACCAATGGAGTTGGTCATTGCCCCGCTCCCGAAGGTGGTGACCAGACCGGCCACCGTGGGGGAATGTCAGAGGCGGGCGCAGTGGTCGATATTATGTGTACCGATGACTGCTCGCCCCAGCTTCTGGAGAAGGTAGTTTTCCTCGTTGGTACACTTGGCCGATGAAATAATGGCTATCTCTTCCGGTTTGTACCGGCCTAGCCCCGCCGCCACCGCGTCGAGTGCCTCGTCCCAGGTGGCTTCATGGAAATCTCCATTTTGCCTGATGAGAGGGTTGTCAAGGCGGTCAGGGTGGTGAATAAATTCCGTGGCGCCAAAGCGGCCCTTGACGCAGAGTCGGCCACGGTTTACCTCATTATCTCTATCCCCTCGGGCACTTATGACCTGGCCATCTTTCACCCCGAGGTACATCTGGCAGCCAACACCGCAGTAAGGGCAGGTGGTCTTCACTTCATAGGCTGGCTGTACAGCCATTTTCGGCATCAGGGCACCCACCGGGCAGCGTACCATGCATTCACCGCAGGACTTGCATATTGATTCGAATAAGGGTTTATCACCGAAGGTGGCTACTTTAGCCTGGTAGCCGCGGTAGGCAAGGTCAATCGCCCCGACGCCGGTTACCTCATTGCAGGCACGCACACACTTGGCGCAGAGGATGCAGTAGTTCCGGTCAAGGTCAAAGAAAGGGTTGCTGGTGTCGATTTCAAAGGTTTGGCCTGTGTGCGGGAACCGCCGCTCGGTAATGCCGAGGTAGGCAGCGACCTTTTGCAGCTCGCACTGCTGGTTCTTGCGGCAGGTAAGGCAGTCCACAGGGTGGTCGGCGATAAGCAAATCGATTGCCAGGCGGCGTATCTCGCTGACAGCTGGTGTTTCGGTGTGCACTACCATGCCATCGTTGGCCGGTGTGGTACACGCGGTAGGTAAACCACGCATGCCTTCAATTTCAACCACGCAGAGGCGGCAAGAGCCATATGGCTCCAGGTCAGGGTCAGCACAGAGAGTGGGAATATATATCCCGGCCTGCTGGGCAGCTTCCAGCACTGTCATTCCCTTCTCCGCGTTTACCCGCCGCCCATTGATAGTTAGTCTAATTTTCTGCATCATGACTCTCCGCTGTGTGGTTCGCCTGAAGCCCTGGCATCCGGTTTCACTGCCTTCACCGGAATCGGCTTGTCGGGGACTGCCACCTTCTCACCAGAAACTTTCACCACTGCCTCGAATCGACTTGGGCAAACATCGAGGCAGGTGCCACATTTGCTGCATTTTTCCTGGTCAATCACGTGTACCATCCGCTTATCTCCGGAGATAGCTTCTGCAGGGCAGTTCCGGAGACAGATGCCGCAGCCCTGGCATTTATCGGGCAGGATGTAATAAGAAACGAGCTCTGTGCAGGCTAGCGCGGGACACCTTTTCTCCCTGATATGCGCCTCATATTCATCACGGAAATAGCGAGTTGTGGTCAGCACCGGGTTGGGTGCCGTCCCACCCAGTGCGCAGAGCGACCCTGCTTTAATCTGTTTGCACATCCCGAGAAGAAGGTCAAGGTCTTCCGGCTTGCCTTCACCCCTGCAAATGCGCTCCAGTATATTGAGCATTTGCTTTGTACCCAGACGGCAGGGAACGCATTTGCCACATGATTCGGTCTGGGTAAAAGAGAGAAAGTAGCGGGCTATATCGACAATGCAGGTATCTTCATCAATGACTACCATGCCGCCCGAGCCCATAATGGAACCAGCTTCAGTCAGTGACTCATAGTCAACCGGCAGATCCAGTCGGCTGGCGGGCAGGCAGCCACCGGAGGGCCCCCCGGTTTGTACTGCCTTGAATTGTTTACCGCCGGGAATGCCGCCACCAATGTCATAGACAATCTCCTTCAAAGAGATGCCCATGGGCACCTCGATGAGTCCAGTGCGGTTTATCTTGCCGGCGAGAGCAAAGGTTTTAGTGCCCTTGCTTTTTTCGGAGCCATAGCTGGAGTACCATTTAGCGCCTCGCTGCATAATTGCCGATACATTAGCCCAGGTCTCGACGTTATTGATGTTGGTCGGTTTGCCCCACAGACCGGACTGGGCGGGGAAGGGAGGACGGGAGCGGGGCATACCTCGCTTACCCTCAATCGAGGCCATCATCGCCGTTTCCTCGCCGCAGACAAAAGCTCCAGCGCCTTCTTTGATTTTCAAATGAAAACTCAGGCTGGAACCGAGGATATTTTCGCCCAGCAGTCCATACGCGGACATCTGCTGGATTGCCAGCTTCAGGCGCTGGATAGCCAGGGGATACTCGGCACGGATGTAGACATAGCCCTCGGTAGCGCCGATAGCGTAGGCGCCGATGAGCATACCCTCCAGAACGGCATGAGGGTCTCCTTCCAGAAGTGACCTGTCCATGAAGGCTCCAGGGTCGCCCTCATCAGCATTGCAGATGATATATTTTACTGTGCCCGGGGACTTGTGGGAGAATTCCCACTTCAGGCCGGTGGGAAAACCGGCGCCGCCCCGACCCCTCAAGCCTGATTTTTTAATCTCTTCAATTACTGCTTCCGGCGACATTCCCAGCGCTTTCTCCAGTCCGCTGTAACCACCGTTGGCGATGTACTGATTTAAGCTCTCAGGGTCAATAACCCCGCAGTTGCGCAGCGCGATTCTTACCTGAGGTTTAAGCATGGGTAGCTCGAAAAGTCTGGTTATACCATCAATACTGCCATCACCAAGAGTGCCCAGGGCGAGGTCGGCCCGGGGGTTATCATTAATAAGGTAATCTTCTATCAGGCTGGAGGCGGTTTCGGGAGTAACATTACTGTAGCAAATACGAGGACGCCCGCGCTTGACTATATCAACAAGTGGCTCAGCATAGCACAGGCCAATACAGCCAACCTGAGTGATGGTGGCTTCCAGACTGTGCCGTGCCAGAGTGTCCTTAATCGCCTCAAGTGTTGGCTCGGCACCGGCGGCACGACCACAGGTAGCACTACCAATGAGGATATGGGGTTTATCACTGTTTTGCTGGGCTTCCCACTCTGCAATCGCCTGATTTCTTATTTCCGCAAAGTTCATGTTAAATCTTGCTCAATTTTTTTTCGCATCACCCAGGATTTGCTTCACTTTTTGCGGAGTCATGCGTCCGTAAACATTATGGTCCACCACCATTACCGGAGCCAGGGCGCAGGAACCGAAGCAAGCAATGGTTTCCAGGCTGTACTCCAGGTCTTCAGTGGTTTCTCCCGGTTTGATACCCAGATCTTTTTCCACTTCCTCAAGAAGGCGAGGTGCCCCGCGGACGTGACAGGCCGTACCACGGCATAACCTTACCTTCTTCTTACCGGTAGGGAAAAATTTAAACTGGGCGTAAAAAGTACTCACCCCAAAAACGGCACTCTCCGGTAGACGCAGGAACTTGGCTACACGCCGCATCACCTCCGAAGGTATATAGCCAAACTGCTCCTGGACTTCTTGCAGGATGGGAATAAGCTCATCCTGCTGGCCATGGTAATGGGGTAAAATCCCGTTGAGTTTATCTTCAGTATTAGCTTCTGTGATTATGGTTATTACCTCCTGCCCCTGGCTGCTTGACCAGCATCACGTAACCGGGCAGCAACTTTTTCCCGCCTATATTTGCTTTTACTCGGCTTGGGGGGTAATGGTGGTGGGGTAATGATGCAGCGTACGGCGCACTGCAGGCAACGCCTTCCCTCTTTTGCCGCCGCTTCATCGCTGAGGCCAAGCTCGACCTCCTCGAAGTTATCAATTCTCTTCTCCACCGGCAGTGCCGGCATAGGTGGCCGGGTCCACTCGAAAAAGCCATCATCCTTGCCCACGCAGGGGCTGAACTCACTCGGCGGCGCCAGGACTTCGCTGATGTCTCCCGTGCCGCCCAGATATTTATCAATAGAAACGGCTGCTTTACGGCCAGCGGCGATGGCCTCAATTACTGAAGCCGGGCCACTGACAGCATCGCCACCCGCCCAGACACCTTTGGTGCTGCTGGCCAGAGTCTCCGAGCTGGTCTGAATGGTGTTGCCCCTGCCCAACTTGAAGTTAAAGCCCTCGGGAATATCCGGTGTCTGACCGATGGCAGCAATAATAGAGTCGAACTCGGTGGTGAACTCGCTGCCCCTGACGGGAATCGGTCGGCGGCGCCCGCTGGCGTCAGGCTCACCGAGCTCCATGCGGGTGCACGTCAGCTTCAGTGCCCTACCAGCCTGGTCAATGCGTACCGGGGCGGCGAGGAACATGATTTCTATTCCTTCTTCCAGGGCAGCCTCTGCTTCCTCCGGGCTGGCGGGCATCTCTGCCCGTGTGCGGCGGTAAACAATGGTTACCTTCCTGGCGCCAGTGCGGAGAGAGACCCGTGCCGCATCAATGGCGACATTTCCGCCCCCGATAACCGCAACCCTGGCACCGGTGTCTATCTTCCGGCCCAGGTTAACCTCTCGAAGGAATGTAGCACCATCGAAAACACCCCGGGCATCTTCCCCTTCCACGCCCATCTTCATGCCCTCATGTGCTCCCGGCGCAGCGAAGACGGCATCATAGCCCTGGGCAAACAGGTTATCAATGGACTCTATTCTGGTATTTAACTTAAGTTCAACGCCTGCTTTTCTTATAATGTCAATTTCAGCGTTGAGCTTTTCCGGTGGCAAGCGGTAGTCGGGGATGCCAACGCGCATCATACCGCCGGGCTCAGGAAGGGCCTCGAAAACGGTAACGGCGTGTCCCTGCTTGGCCAGGTAGTAGCCGGCGGTAAGCCCCGCCGGTCCCGAGCCGATGATGGCCGCCTTTTTCCCGGTCGGTGGCATTTTTTTGGCCAGTTTCTGCCACTGGCCATCGTCGCGCTCCGCAGCTGCCCATTTCAGGAATTTTATCGATATTGGCTCATTCAGGGCCTCGCGGCGGCAGGCCTGTTCGCAGGGATGGATGCAGATCCTGCCCAAGGCGCCGGGGAAGGGAACGTGCTCCCTGATGACGGCCAGCGCCTCGGCAAACCGCCCCTCACCGCAGAGGCGTACGTAGCGGGGGACGTCAATATGGGCGGGGCAGGCGTAACTGCACGGATTGGTCAGCTCCTCGCGGTTTATCTCCGGCCGCCATTTGGCTGCCTTGTCAATCAGTGCCCCGGTGGGGCAGACTTCAACGCAGGCACAGCAGTACTTGCAGCCGGAATTGATGAGCGATTTCCCATCCGACGGTTCCGGCCAGCGGTCGCTATCATGGTCGACCATCTTGATGGCCTCGATACCGCGTATCTCCTTGCAGGCATTTACGCAACGTGAGCAGCTTATGCACAGGTTATAGTCTCTTTCGAAAAGGGGGTTGTCGCGGTCAACAGCTAAACCACGGTATTGCCAGGTAAGCTCTTCTCCCTCCAGCCCTATATAATCGACCGCCTGCTGTAGCTCACACTGGCCGTTGTAGGGGCAGAGGACGCAGCGCTGGGTCACCGCCACGTTGCGCAGGCAGATATCATACGGTCCGCAGCGGTCGCGCCGTTCACAGAAAAGGCATTCACAGGGATGGTGGGCGAGGAGCTTTTTCAGCGCGTCCGTCCGTTCCTCTCTGATTAGAAGCGTATCCGTATGTACCATCATGTCTTCGGCAACTTTGGTGTTGCAGGCGGTGACGGGTTCCTCCGCACCGTCGATTTCAACCAGGCACAGCCGGCAGGAGCCATCAGGGCTGAGCATGGGATGCGCGCAGATGGCCGGGATATAAATACCGGCTGTTATCGCTGCCCCCAGGACGGTTGTCTCCTCGCCGACTTCGATTTTCTGGCCATCAATGGTCAGTCTGATTATTCCCATGCTACACCTCATTAAGCTCCGACATCAGTTCTTGGGGTTATCATTTCCAGCTTTAAGCAATTTCACCAGCTGCCAGCTGGTGCTCTGGCATACGTATATAATATCTTCGGTAGGCAGATAATTGGTGATGGTGCGGTCGAACATGATAGTGCCTTCGGCAGAAAATTCGGCATCACCTTTCCAGAGCACCATGGTTAATGGCACCATATTTAAAGCGTGAATGGTCGCCGAGACGTCACCGTAATCCGCTTTACGTCCACCGACTGATTCTGCCATTTCCAGCAATCGCTCCGGTTCATGCCCGAAGTAGGTGACCAGTGGTTTTATGGCTCGATTGTAAAAGGTCGGGAAATAGCCGGCGCCGTCAGCAAGCTCCTTGAATGAGATGAGTTCACCGGAAGGCGGCGTGCCCTTTGCCTGCGTAACGTAGTGAAGCAGGAGTATCTTGTCCACAAGTGTGACATGTTCTTCCGTATCCTTGAGAGTGACCACGGCTTCCGGGTACGTAATATGGTATGTCCGGTTCAGGTAGTCAAGCGATATTGTTTTTTCGGGTTTCAGAAATCGGGCACCGCATCTGTGGCACTGCTGCTCAATATCTTTGATTTCCGCCAGCCGTGCCACGGCGAGGCGGAAAGCCAGCTCATATCCGTATCCGTCATTCTGCCTGATGGGCGATGTCAAAGTCCTGCCTTCATTCATTGGCTTCCGTATTCGTTCTCCGCACGACGTATATGATAATCTTTTTTAACTGGAGTGCTTATATATCCAGCCAGGAATGGGAGTAGAGCGATTTACCGGTCAGTACCCTGACCGTTTTGGCGTACTTGGCTTCCTCCTCGGATAGAGATGCATAATCGGGCGTCTCACCGTCCATTATCCGGTGCACCAAGCTCAATATTTCTGGTCTCTTCCCCCTCACAATCTGTATCAGGTCGGTATCAAAGGCGTCCACGATTGCCGAGTGCAGCCCATATTTCATCAGCATTATGAGATAGGTGCGGTTAAGCCATGGCCGGAGGTGAGTCGGTGTGCCGTTGGAAATATTGGATAAACCAACCACTGATTTGCAGCCCGGCGCAATCTCCCCGAGCATGGCCATAAACTCGATAAGGCCGGTGACCTGGTTTATTTCCACAGATACCGGGCTGACAATCGGGTCAATCCAGAGTTTTTCATTGGCAATACCGCTTTCATTGGCTTTGTAGACAAAGTCGACAGCGTTCATAGCCCGCTCGTTGGCGTCTCGCGGCATGCCCTCGGCGCCCCAGAGCAAGGCTATGACATCGGCGTCGTATTTCTTGGCCAGCTCCAGGCCGGGCCCTATCCGGTCCGGCTGCAGAGAGACGGAGTTGATAAGAGGGGTTTTCCGGGTTGTCTGGAGGCCGGCTTCCGTGGCCGCGAGGTTGGTGGTGTCCAGTGACAGTGGTAAGTCGGTGACTTCCTGCACGGTGTTGACCACCCAGGGCATAAGCTCTTCGCCGGTCTTCCTGGCTGGTCCGATGTTGAGGTCAAGGTAGTCCACGCCGGACCCGGTTTCAGCTTTGGCGAGGTCCTGGATTGGCTTGGGGTTTCTCTCCTTGAGTGCCGGGCCAATAGTTTGAGACATCATGTTGATGTTTTCGCCTATGAGTATCATTATCTCCTCCTTATGGAGTCCATGCTTTCACGTAGGCCGGGATGTGGGCGCCTTCTCTTGGCCCAACCAGTATCTCCCAGCCGGGCAGTTCTTCTTCCAGGCCGCCACTTTCCACCGCCGCGTATCCCGGAATAATCAATTTCTGGTGTTTTATCTTGTCCATAATGCCGCACTTTTTCACGAAGGGGCCGATGATATCAGCGCTGAACTTGCCGGCGGCCCAGGCGGTCATCACCGAGAGACCCTCCGTGTCCTTCACCAGAAGCCAGCTGGGAACACGGCTGGTTTCCAGGTAGCCTGAGATCAGGAAGTAGGTAAGGGAAAAATTGGTCGTAATCAGCACCGGGGAGCCGTCCTTTGGGCTGCCAATCTCGTAGATACCTTCCTTCGTCGCCAGAGGCCGCTGCGGGTCGGTGAAGATGTTCATCCTTTCCACAAGCAGCGGGAACAGGCTTTCGCCGTAGAAATCAGATAGTACGATTATGCCACCGTATTTGGCGACAAACATAGAGGCAATCAACGCTTCTTTCATCGGGTCGTCGGTCATCTCGCAGGGGAAGGTGATGGTGGGGAATCCGAGCGGGCGGAACTTCTTGTTCAGCGCGGCGCTGCGGATGATTATCTGGTCCTCAAGCGCCTGGCGGGAAGCCCTGGAGCCAGAGTCAATAACTATATTCTTCAGTCCCGCCTGGGTCAGCTTCTCGCTCAGTGCGGTTACTTCTTCCAGGCCGGAGCCTTTTACCGCCACCGGGCAAGAGCTTCCCTTGGCCAGCTCTGTGACCTTATCAATGTTGTCTTTGGTAGCGGCATAAATGAGTGGCTTGCGGTCGGCACAGGCTTTCAGTCCTGCGGCCAGAACATCAGGGTTATCACTCATCAGGATAATGCCGCAATCGGTGCCCTGAGCTACCTTGCCCACCACGCTCTCGAACTTCTGAGGATCACCGGACTCACCTTTGACCGCCACCAGCTCGGGACGGAGCGTGAGGCCGACCCTTTCATACTGGAGCGTCTTGCATTTCTCCAGTCTGGTGCTGACCTCGGCATCATCCATGGTGTCCTTGATGAGGATGGCAATGCCGGGCGGGTTCTCAAATCTTTTTTCGTGACGGAACATGACCGTCTCGCCGCCAACCTTCAGTGCCCGGTCACCGACACCAATGGTAACCGGTAAA
>DASRZK010000020.1:0-2200 GCA_035686505.1 Dehalococcoidales bacterium
GGGGACAGCCGGTAACTATCTTTTTAATTCCGCAGTTATTCAGCAGTTCGATGTTCTGCTGTGCCAGCATCTGGAAGAGGTATTCATTGCCCAGCCGCCGCGCCGGGTCACCGCAGCACGCTTCCTCATTGCCCAGTATGCCGAAATTAACTCCGGCCAGTTTCAGTATCCGGGCAATCGCTGCCGCCACTCTGGCGCTTCTCATCTCCAGCGCCTCGGTGCAGCCAACCCAGAACAGCGTATCAACATCGCTCTCATCGGCCAGCGTTTTGACCTCAAGTCCCTCGGCCCAGTCGGTGCGACTCATAGTCGTTCCGCGCCACGGATGCCCCCTGACTTCCAGGCATTTCAGGGCGCCCTCGCCGGTCTCGGGAAGGGATGCCCGCTCCATCACCAGGTTTCGCCTCATCTCAATGAGCTTGACCATTGGCTCAATGTATACCGGGCAGACCTCCTGGCAGGCGTAACAGGTGGTGCAGTTCCATATTTCGTCCTCGCCCACCACCTCGCCAATCATCGCTCGGCCGTTATCGCCGGGATTTGTCTCTTCAGCCTTTCGCTTCAGCAGCACCGGCGCCCTCTCCAGCAGGTGACTTTTCAAATCTTGAATTACCTTCTTAGGGCTCAGAGGCTTGCCGCTCAGGTAGGCGGGACAGCTGTCCTGGCAACGTCCGCAGCGCGTGCAGGCATCAAGGTCCAGCAGGTGTTTCCAGGTGAAATTCTGGATACGGTCGACGCCGAAAATCTCCGCCGCTTCCATATCAATCGGCGCCAGAGCACCGCGCGGGCCAAGGTTCCGGAAAAAGACGTTGATGGGCGAGACGATGATGTGCCAAAGTCGATTCCAGGCCAGCGCTACATAGATAATGGCGCCAATCGCCAGTACGGAATGCAGCCACCAGACAATCTGATGCCAGAGAAGCAAGGTCGACTGGCCCATCCCCCTGAATCCCAGAGCGAGGAGGTAACCACCGGGCGACCACACTGCCCAGTCCGGGTTGGTCTTCAACTCGGTGGCGGCAATGCGTAACCCTTCCACAATGAAGCCACTGACCGCCAGAACGAGAAGGAGCAGCAGGGCCAGCAGGTCTTCCGCCCGGTTATCCAGCCGGTCCGGTTTCTGAAGGTAGCGACGGTACATGGCCATAATGACCCCGATGATGAGCAGCAGCCCGAAGATATCGAGCACCAGCGACAAACCAAGATAAACACCACCCTCAAAAAATTCATAAACGTAATGACTGGCGGCGACCAGTACCGTCCCGATGAACAGCACCACGCAGCCCGTAAAAATGAGGAAATGAATGACCCCGGGAAAGAATTCCCGGAAATGCAGCCCTCTGGTCACCCCGAAAAACTTGCCGTGCAGTAAGAGGTGTATTACCATGTAGTTCAAGAACGCCCGTGCTCTGCTTCCCAGGCGTCTGAAGCGGTCATCCGGTCGGCCCATTCGCCAGAGCCTTAACCGGCGGTAAAATGCGTAAATGAAAATGCCGACCGCCACCACGGCCAGCACATCAATAATTACGCCAAGTTGTATGTTCCAGAATACCTCTCGGGTTGGCTCCATATATATTCTCTTTCTAAGACAAAGATTGTATCAGCGCAGACGGGTAACGGCAACGAATATGCCGAGTACCAGTGATAGGATGTCAATAATAATATGGAACAGGCCGTAAGGAAGTCCAAGGAACAGCAGGGTGCTGACCAGGTAACTGATAGCCACGCCTGTGCCAGCTACTACCGCCAGTCCCCGACCCCGTTTCCGGTTGACGGACAGGCTGACCACTTCACCAATCGCGTAGCCGACCCCGGCACTGAGCAACAGGTTTAAATAGAAAAACGGTATAAATTGGTTAACCACTCCCCAGATTACGCCAGTAACCAGTGCCATACCAAAGGCAGTACCGGCCGCCCGCAGGTAAAACAGGGTGGAGACGCGGTAAGTGGGCAATTTATATAACCGGGCACATTCGGGGCAGCGGGCGCCCACCGGCGTCTGCACCATGCACTTTGGGCATATCGGCTTACCGCATTTGCCGCATCTCAGGTTCGTTTCCACTTTGGGGTGAGCCGCACACTTCATCAGTCAATCCCGTCGCTTAATTCTTCTAAATCCTTGGCTTTGAAGGGGAGCCGGGACATCCAGACTTTGCGGTCCATTATATCCCGGTCAAAAAGCAATCGGTTCAACAGTATT
>DASRZK010000021.1:0-2992 GCA_035686505.1 Dehalococcoidales bacterium
CTTATGGCGCATCAGGAAGTAATCCTGGGCGCGGCGGGACAGACACTGAGCATACGCCACGATACCATTAACCGGGAGTGCTACATGCCCGGGGTGATGCTGGCGATAAGGGAAGTAGTGAAGCGTAAAGGACTGGTTTTCGGTCTGGACAAATTACTTGGGCTTTGAGGAAGCAGTGAAAGAGTATAATGTAGCCATTGTTGGTGCCACCGGGCTGGTTGGCCAGGAGTTTATCAAGGTTCTGACGCAGCGCAGCTTCCCGGTGAAATCAATCAGACTGCTGGCCTCCGACCGCTCGGCGGGCAGGAAGCTGATAGTCAACAAGCAGGAAATCGAGGTAAAGGAGACCGCTCCTGAATCGTTTGAAGGGATAGATATCGCCCTTTTCTCGGCTGGCTCTGAAATCAGCCGCCATTTTTCACCGATTGCGGCGCGGTCGGGCGCGGTGGTGGTCGACAACAGTGCCGTCTGGCGCATGGAGCCCGATGTGCCATTGGTGGTGCCCGAAGTTAACCCGGGAGATATTGAGCGGCACAAGGGAATTATCGCTAATCCGAACTGCTCAACTATCCAGATGGTTGTGGCACTCTACCCGCTGCACAAGGTCAACCCGATCAAGCGCATTGTGGTCAGTACCTACCAGTCGGTCTCCGGTACCGGTGCCGCGGCGGTGGAGGAACTGAATGTGCAGAGCAAGCAGGTGCTGGAGGGGCAGACCACCATTCCCCACGTGTACCCTCACCAGATAGCCTTCAATGTGTTGCCGGAGATAGATGTCTTTCTCGACGACGGCTACACCAAAGAGGAACAGAAGATGATGGAAGAAACCAAAAAGATAATGCACGCTCCTGAGATCGCGGTCTCGGCGACCTGTGTGCGGGTGCCGGTATTTGCTGCGCACGGTGAGGCGGTATGGGTGGAATTTTCTTCGCCGATGATGACCGATGATGCCGAGCGCATTCTCGTCGGGGCGCCGGGAGTGAAGATACTGGATGACAATGCCATCAGCCTCTATCCACATCCGTGGATGGCAGCCGGCACCGATGAGGTATTTGTGGGACGTATCCGCCGTGATACTTCTCATCCCAATGGTCTGGTTATGTGGGTTGTCGCCGATAACCTGCGTAAAGGAGCGGCGCTGAATGCAGTCCAGATTGCCGAGGAAATGGTCAAACGGGACTGGATAAAGCCACGGGAGGTAGCAAAATGAAAGAGCCGGGAAGATTGATAACCGCCATGGTTACTCCCTTTGATGAAAAAGGGGAGGTGGACTATGAACAGGCCAAAAAGCTGGCTCTGGCCCTGATTGCTTCAGGGAGCGATGGTGTGTTGGTGGTCGGTACCACCGGGGAATCACCCACTCTGTTGCGGGCGGAGGAGTGCCGGCTTTTCCGGGAAATAAAGGCGGCGGTCGGGGACAAAAAGTCGGTTATTGCCGGCACCGGCAGCAACAGCACCACCGAAGCTGTTGAAGCGACCAGGGAAGCGGAGAAAATCGGCGTTGACGCCTGCCTGCTGGTGGTGCCTTACTACAACAAGCCCACCCAGGAGGGGCTCTACCAGCACTTCAAGACGGTGGCGGAAAGCACCAGCCTGCCCTGCATCATGTACAATGTACCCTCGCGCACCGTGGTCAACATGACCGCTGATACCGTCATCAGGCTGAGCAAAATAGACAATATCATCGGGGTGAAGGAAGCGAGCGGTAACTTTGAGCAGATTGCCAAAATTATCCAGGAGACCGGCGACGATTTCTTCGTCTGGAGTGGCAATGACAGTGATACCTTCCCCATCATGGCCATTGGTGGCTATGGCATCATCAGCGTGGCGTCGCATCTGGTGGGTAAACAGATCAAACAGATGATTGACAGCTTTGTCAGTGGCAAGGTTGCCGAGGCGGCGGACATTCACCGTCGACTGCTGCCGCTGGTCGATGCCCTGTTTATCGTCTCGAACCCCATCCCGGTGAAGTACGCCGTGAACCAGGTCGGGTTCCGCGTCGGCAAGCCGCGACTGCCGCTCACCGAGCCGGATGAAAAGACGGCGGCAATCATCAAGGGTGCGTTGAAGAATTACACCATAGACCTGCCGGTATAGGATTGGCAATTACCTGACCCGAAGGGGATATAAAGTATCGGCCGGGAAATAATTATGGGCCAGTAAGGTCATTATAACCCGACTGACCCATTCAGAGCAATGCTGTTTTACTGAAGGGCAATTTCTGATGGCTCGACTATTTCCCCAGGCTCTTCTTCACCGCTGCCAGCTTATCCATGTACTCCTGCCGCATCGGGATAAATATCTCGATGGTCTTCAAGCCCTTGCTGGAAGCGTAAGTGCCGTGCTCCTGATTTGAGGCGAAGACGGCCACGTCGCCCTTTTTCACCGGATATCGTTTCCCGCCGGTTACCAGTTCCGCCTCCCCATCGGCGATAATCATGACCTGCTCGTGTTCGTGTTTGTGCATGGGGCCAACGGCATTGGGCTCAAAGGTAGCGAATATGGCCGTCGCCCGTTCGCCGGAGAGGATGTGCGCCCTGACGTTCCCTGGCACCAGCTCCACCAGCGGGATATCCTCATAGCGTATTATCTGCTTCTGGTATTCTTCTTTAGTCGCGTAGGGTTCTTTTTTCTCCATCTGTGAAATACCTCCTGTGCAAGAAAGTTATTATAAAATCGGCCTCTTGAAGATGGTCTGTTCTCGCCTCATGCCGACCGATATGATGCTGATGGGACAGGCGATGAGCTCCTCCAGTTGGGACAGGTACTGGCGGGCCTGGGGTGGCAGCTGGGCAAAATCACGTATATCACTGATTGGCGTCTGCCAGCCGGGCAATTCTTCATAGACTGGCCGGCATTTTTCCAGCAGGGACGCACTGGCCGGGAAGTTATCGATTATTTTACCGTCGACCTCGTAACCGGTGCATATTTTTAGCGCGGGCTGTGTATCCAGCACGTCGAGGCGGGTGATAGCTGCCTGGGTATAGCCATT
>DASRZK010000022.1:0-6637 GCA_035686505.1 Dehalococcoidales bacterium
TCTTTACCTTAAAATTAGCTACGTTAATATGCCCACATAGCTCAGTCGGTAGAGCACGTTCTTGGTAAGAACGGGGTCACCAGTTCGAATCTGGTTGTGGGCTCGGTAGAAACGGAGGTTGAAATGGCAAAACAGAAATTCGAAAGAACCAAGCCACATGTAAACGTGGGGACCATCGGTCACGTTGACCACGGAAAAACGACGCTGACTTCAGCGATTACGCTGACGCTGTCCAAGGCGATAGGCACCACCAGCTTCCGCGCCTTTGATTCGATTGATAACGCTCCAGAGGAAAAAGCGCGTGGTCTGACCATCGCCATCGCTCACATTGAGTATGAGACGGAAAAGCGACATTATGCGCACATCGACTGCCCGGGTCATGCTGACTACATCAAGAACATGATTACCGGTGCGGCTCAGATGGACGGTGCTATTCTGGTGGTCAGTGCTCCTGACGGCCCGATGCCGCAGACCAGAGAGCACGTACTGCTGGCGCGCCAGGTGATGGTGCCACGAATTGTCGTGGCCTTAAATAAAGTAGATGCCATGGAGGATGAGGAGCTTCTGGAACTGGTGGAGATGGAGGTGAGGGAGTTGCTCAGCAGCTACGAGTTCCCGGGAGACGAGATACCGCTGGTGCGGGTAAGCGCTCTCAAGGCGCTGGAGTGCGGCTGCGGCAAACGGGAATGCCAGTGGTGTGGCCAGATACTGAAACTGATGGATGCCGTTGATGATTATATCCCGATTCCGGTCCGGCCCAAGGACCAGCCGTTCCTGATGGCTGTGGAAGATGTCTTCAGCATCAAAGGTCGCGGCACGGTGCCCACCGGCAGAGTAGAGCGCGGGGTGATCAAGGGGGGAGATGAGGTTGAAATCGTGGGTCTGCACCACCAGCCGAGAAAGGTGGTGGCGACCAGTCTGGAGATGTTCCACAAGACGCTGGACTATGCCGAGCCCGGTGATGCGGTGGGCATTTTGCTCCGGGGCGTGGAACGGGAAGACATTGAGCGCGGTCAGGTGCTGGCGGCACCCGGTTCGATCAAACCGCATACTTATGCTGAAGCCAATGTCTACGTGTTGAAGAAAGAGGAAGGCGGCAGGCATACGCCATTTTTCAATGGCTACAAACCGCAGTTCTACATCCAGACCACCGATGTTACCGGCTCAATTGAGCTCCCCGAGGGCGTGGAGATGGTGATGCCCGGTGACAATATTACTATGAAGATAAAGCTCATTTATCCCGTGGCGATGGAGCAGGGCCTGCGCTTTGCTATCCGTGAAGGCGGCAGGACGGTAGGGTCCGGTACCGTCAGTAAAATAATAGAGTAGTTTTATGGCGAAAAAAGGTGAAGCAAGGGTTATAATTCATCTCGCCTGTACCGAGTGCAGGGAGAGAACATATACGACGACTAAAAACCGTAAGAACGACTCTCAGCGGCTGGAGTTGAACAAGTACTGCCCTCGTTGCCGTACGGTGCGACTCCATCGAGAGGGTAAGTAGTACGGTATGCTGGAGAGGTAGGAATGCCTGCGGCGGCACATCATTCGGCAACGACCATGCGTTCACGACTTAGGTTCATCGGCGAGATTATCACCGAGTTGAAAAAGGTGGTTTGGCTCTCCAGGCGAGAGGTTCTTTATTTATCAACTCTGGTGCTGATAATATCAATCATCGCTGGGCTGATACTGGGGGCAATTGACTACGGTTTTTCCGCCCTCGTCGAAAACGTTTTAGTAGGCCGCTAAACGCTTATTTACGTCGATGACCACAGAGAAGAGCGCGTCATACGCAAGCCAAATAGGACTGGTGAGGTAATTCGTGGCGGATAACGGAACAAACTGGTATGTCGTCCACACCTACTCGGGCTACGAGGACAGGGTAAAGAAAAATCTCGAGCAGCGCATCCGGTTCATGGACTCGGGCAGTGAAGTCCTTCAGGTGGTGATACCCACCGAGGATGAAATCGAGGTGAAAAACGGCCAGCGACGTACCGTGACCAAGAAAATACTGCCCGGCTATGTCCTGGTGCAGATGAAAATGACTGACCAGAGCTGGGGTGTGGTGCGGAATACGCCGGGTGTTACCGGCTTTGTGGGGAGTGGGGACAAGCCAACACCGCTCCAGGAGGATGAGGTTGGCAAGATTTTAAAGCAGATGGAAGCCGAAGCGCCCAAGGTGAAGGTCGGATTCCGGCGCGGGCAGAGTGTCCGGGTCAGTGATGGCCCGTTTATCGATTTTGTAGGTGTGGTGGATGAAATCAATACCGAGAAGGGCAAGGTCAAGGTACTGCTGTCCCTTTTCGGCCAGGAAACACCGGTGGAACTCGACTTTTTACAGGTGGAAAAACTTTAGCTAGTTTGAGGAGATAATATGGCGAAGAAGGTCAGGGCGATAGTTAAATTGCAGATTCCGGCCAGCCAGGCAAATCCGGCACCGCCCGTCGGTCCGGCGCTGGGTCAGCACGGGGTCAATATCATGCAGTTCTGCAAGGAATACAATGACCGCACCGCCTCGCAGGCCGGCTCTATTGTGCCGGTGGAGATTACCGTCTTTGAAGACAGGTCATTCACCTTTATCACCAAGACACCCCCCGCTGCCGACCTGCTTAAAAAAGCGCTCGGTGTGGAGAAGGGGAGCGGCAGTACCGCCCATGAGGAAGTGGGCACGCTTTCCCGCGACAAGTTACGCGAGGTAGCTAAGGTAAAAGCCAAAGACCTGAGCGCCAACAGAATAGAAGAGGCGGAAAAAATCATTGCTGGCACCGCCAGAAGTATGGGAATCAAGGTAGAACAGTAAGATGGTTAAACACGGTAAGAAATACAACGAAGCAGTCCAGGTAATCGAAAGGACAAAGACATACGCCCCCGACGAGGCAATTGAGCTGGCGAAAAAGACAGCACACGCCAAATTTGACGAAACCGTAGAGCTGCACCTTCGCATGGGTGTTGACCCGCGTAATGCCTCACAGCAGGTTCGCGGCGTGGCGCTGCTGCCCTATGGGCTGGGCAAGAAAGTCAGGGTTCTCGTCTTTGCCCAGGGGGAAGCGGTCAAAACCGCTGAAACCGCCGGGGCCGACTACGCCGGTGGTGATGAGCTGGTCAAGAAAATCGAGGATGGCTGGCTGGAATTTGATACTGCCATTGCCACGCCGGAGATGATGGGCAAAGTGGGCAAGCTGGGCAAGATTCTGGGGCGGAGAGGGCTGATGCCCAATCCAAAGTCGGGAACCATCGTCCCTGCCGGAGACCTCGCCCGCGTTATCGAAGATTCCAGAAAAGGTCGCGTGGAGTTCAAGCTGGACCGCACCGCCATCATTCACGTGCCGCTGGGCAAAGCCAGCTTTGATAATGAGCAGTTGATGGGCAATCTGGCGGCCCTCATCGAAGCGTTGATGAAGGCCAAACCCAGTGGTGCCAAGGGGCAATACGTCAGGACAGCCGTGCTGACAACGACCATGGGGCCGGGAATAAAACTCGACCTCAAGCCGACCCTGGAGCTCACCAGCAATTAACGATGGTTTACTTTTCCGTTTAAACCGGTTAAAATAAACGAGACAACTGAATAGCATGTCCCGAGACAGCGGGTGCCGGAGACGGCTTAATTAGCGTGCCTGCCGAGGATAGAAAAGAATCCAGATGAACTGGGTTTTAACATCCCTGTGCAGTAGGCTCAGGGATTTTTTCATGGCCAGGCAGGATACTCAGGAGGTGATTAAGAAATGCCGCGAGAAGAAAAAGTACAGGTTGTTGACGAACTGAGTCAGGTACTTTCGGAATGCAGTATCGGTATCCTGACCGACTATCGGGGACTGTCAACGGCTGAAATGACTGACCTGCGACGTAGTCTCAGGAACTCAGAGGTCAGGTACCGCGTGGTGAAAAACACGCTGGCCAGGTTTGCCGCGGAAAAGGCAGGTAAAAACGAGCTGGTCAGCTTTTTCGAGGGGCCGGTAGCGATTGCCTTCGGCTACGGAGACATTGTGACGCCGGCCAAGATTCTGGCCAACTATATAAAAACGCAGAAATCGATACTTACCATTAAGGGAGGCTTTGCCGGCGACAGGATTTTCACGCCGGCGGATATCGAAAACCTGGCCTCGTTGCCGTCCACTGAAATACTGCTGGCTAAAATTTTGGCCGGGATACAGAGTCCTATTTATCGTTTGGTCAACAGCCTATCAAGCCCCATGAGGGGACTGATGGGGGTACTGCAAGCAAGAGCGAAACAACTTGAGGGAGGATAAAATGGCAGAAAAGAAAGAGACAAAAGCGACACCGGAAACCACCGAAGCTGAAGCGGAAGTAAAAGAACAGCCCGCTGCGGAAAAGGAAGCAGAGGCCGCGCCAGAGGCAGCCGAGGCTCCGGCGGAAAAAGAAGCGGAAGCAGCTGAAGCTAAAGCCGAAAAAGTTGCTGAGGAAAAGAAAGAACCGCCCGCCGTAAAAGCAGAGGAAAAGCCTAAGGCGAAAAAGGAAGAAGCTGCGGCGCCACCAGCAAAAGAGAAGGTCAAGGTATCTCCGGCCATTGAGGAGATAATGAACTCAATAAAGAAAATGACTGTGATGGAGCTGGCAGACCTGGTCAAGGCGCTGGAAGCCGAATTTGGTGTCACGGCGGCGGCCGTAATGGCGGCACCAGCCGCAGGGGGAGCACCGGCCGAAGCCGGCGCGGCAGCTGAAGAGCAGACCGAGTTCAGCGTCATTCTCACCGAGGTAGGTGCCAACAAGATCGCCGTCATCAAAGCGGTGCGCGAGGTGACCACACTGGGCCTGAAAGAATCCAAGGACCTGGTGGAGAGCGCGCCCAAGCCTGTCCGAGAGGGCGTAAACAAGGAAGAGGCGGCGACGGTCAAGGAAAAACTTGAAGCCGCCGGGGCAAAAGCGGATATCAAATAATCCCGGCCTCACTGGTTGAAAAAGAGGCCAGAATAGCCTATAGTAACCACTAATGAAACTCCGGTTTGCGGAGGGTGGTGGGGCATGTTAGTGAGGGATTGTTTAATACTGATTGGCGCTGGTGGCCTGTTTCTAGTCATTGGCATACTGGTATATATCTGGGGCAAGCAGGAGGAAGAAAGGTACTACAGCACTCTGGCAAAGCGCCCCGGAGATACCCGCGAATTTATGGAACGCTGGCCACCACGCCCACAGCCCGGCGCTCTTAAGATAGGCGGCGTTGTCGCCATCGCCCTGGGCGCAGTTTTACTGGTCACGGGCGGAATTTTCTGTCTTAT
Source organism: Dehalococcoidales bacterium (assembly GCA_035686505.1). Classification (GTDB taxonomy): domain Bacteria; phylum Chloroflexota; class Dehalococcoidia; order Dehalococcoidales; family RBG-16-60-22; genus E44-bin89. The sequence goes on from DASRZK010000022.1 coordinate 5,232, forward strand.
GGCCTTGTAGCGTTAGAGTGCCACCCCTGGCGATTTACTCCTCGGGTGGCGGCGAACTCAATTCCTGAAGGTCGGACTCAATTCTCAGGGCATTGGCCTGAAGTCGATTTGACGGTATCACGCGACCGTCCTGATAGACGAACCAGCTTGCCTGCTGCCAGTATGGCTTCTCCTGCCAGTTCTCTACCGTGCTCATATCAACCGCGACGTACCAGACGCTGCTGCCGTCTTTGAAGAGCTCTGAATTGGCACTCCAGTTATCGCTGACGGCGGAGAACTCGGCAAGATAGTCCTTTGCCTCGTGGCTCTCTGCCAGGCTCAGCAGGTGCTCGTAGACGGCGATTACCGCCCTGTCCCCGGAGTTGATAAAGGTGGTCGACACCGGCTTTTCCGGTTGCTGCGCCGGCGGCTCGGGGGTGGGAAAAGTGCCAAAGTCCTGACAGCCGGTGGTGGTTATAACCGCAGCTAAAAGCATGATAACTGCCATAAATGATATGTAATGTCTCCCAATCCAGCGCCTCATTTTCTCCTCCCGGTTAAGCGACTTATATTTCCGTTCTTCTCGGCCGGTACTGAATGGCCTCCGCCACATGGTGAGCTTTAATTATACCAGAATTTTCCAGGTCAGCGATAGTCCGGGCCAGCTTGAGGACGCGGTGAAACGCCCGTGCCGATAGGTAAAGCTGCTTCATGGCTGCCTTCAGCAAGGCCTGGGCGGCCTCTTCCACCTGGCAGAACCCCCGGATTTCGGATGGCGTCATATCGGCGTTGCTGGTGAGACGCGTGCCACGGAAGCGCTTGAGCTGAAGAGAACGGGCAGCGTTAACCCGGGACTGGACGCTTGCTGATGGTTCCCCCAGGCGGTTGTCGGTCAGCTTCTCGTAGTCAATGTGCGGCACCTCGGTGAAAATGTCCACGCGGTCGATGAAAGGGCCGCTGATACGCCGCTGGTAGCGTGATACCAGGCCTGGAGAACAGGTACACTTGTGGAACGGGTCGCCGTAGTAACCGCAGGGACAGGGATTCATAGCACCGACCAGCATGAAACTGGCCGGAAAGGTCACGGTACCCTGAGGCTGGGTTACACAATCCGCAATACTACCCACTACGCTTTTCACTTTCAGATATTACCACGATACCCGAACTTGCCTCAATTCTAGGTGAGGAGCTGCCCAAGTGAGAAATCCCTGGCGCGATCTGTCAAAGGTGAACCCGCAACGTGAGAACGGACACCGGCGTATCAACAGCGAGGTTTGGGCAGCGCTCACGATAGCGGATATTACGAGTAGTGGCTATAAAATTATCCTACATGTGATAGACCGGAGTTGGGGTTTTGATAAGCTAGAGGCCACCATCGGATATTCGCAATTCAGGCAAGCTACAGGGTTATCCAAAGTATCAATCCG
>DASRZK010000023.1:0-2458 GCA_035686505.1 Dehalococcoidales bacterium
AGGGAGATATTCTTTTACCAGACTCTCCTTGGCGCCTGGCCTCTCTCCCAGGAAGAGCTACCGGCATTCAGAGAACGCCTGAGAGCCTACCTCATCAAAGCTGCCCGCGAGGCGAAAACCTTCACCAACTGGCTTGAACCCAACCAGCCCTATGAGGAGGCATTGCTCCGGTTTGTCCGGGAGATACTTGCCGACACACGGAGAAATGCTTTCCTTGAAGACTTTCTCAATTTCCAGAAGAAAATCGCCTTCTTCGGCAGCCTGAACTCGCTGGGGCAGCTACTCATCAAGGTTACCGCACCCGGCATCCCCGATTTCTACCAGGGAACCGAGCTCTGGGACCTGAGCTTGGTGGACCCGGACAACCGCCGGCCGGTTGATTTTCAAAAGCGGAAAAGATATCTCAACGAACTGATGCAAGAGGAAACTCTGAGCAAGTCACGTCTACTGGCACAATTACTCAAGTCCTGGAAGGATGGACGAGTCAAACTCTATCTGACCCAAAAGGCAATGCGCTTCCGCAGTGAAAATGCAACCATATTTCAGTATGGAGAATATCTTCCAATTCAGGTTTCACCGAATATGCGGGAGCATATTTACGCCTTTGGCCGGTGCCACGAGAAAGAATGGGCGCTTACCGTGGTGTCGAGACTCACCGCCAAGTTGGTGTCGGCGGACGAATTCCCTCTGGGCCCGGTCTGGGGCCAGAGCCGGCTCTTTCTCCACCGGAACGCACCCCAAAACTGGCGCAACATCCTGACCGGGGAGGAGATAGATATAAAGGAAGGAAATGAGCTTGCTGTCTCCGAGGTCCTGCGCACATGCCCGGTAGCGCTTATGACCAACATTTAGATTGGCATCTAGCAGGTTAAGCTGTTACCTCTGGACAGCAGGACGGTAAAGTTTCCCGATGTAGTCCTTCATCATGCGGCGGGCAGAAAAAGCGGGCACGATGGAACGCATAGCCTCCTTAATCATGGCCACCCAGTGCCGCGGAACCCCATACACATCGCGGTCGTAGTAAAGCGGCACAATCTCCTCTTCAAGCAAACGGTAGAGCACCTCGGCATCGGCTTTATCTTCTGCTTCCGGGGTGGCAGCAACGTCGGTTGAGCCTACTGCCCACCCATTGCCTGTGTTATACCCCTCACGCCACCAGCCATCGAGAACGCTCAAATTGAGCACACCATTTAAGGATGCTTTCATACCGCTTGAGCCGCTCGCTTCCTGCAGGCGCCGTGGCACGTTCAGCCAGATATCAACTCCTTGCACAAGATAGCGCGCCAGGTGCATATCGTAGTCCTCGATGAACACTATCCTGCCCTTAAATTCACGGTCAGAGGCTATTTCATAGACCTGCTGCAAGAGATTCTTGGAAGCCAAATCAGCCGGATGTGACTTGCCGGCAAAGATAATCTGTAGCGGATGCCATTCATTAGTGACAATCCGCTTCAACCGCTCAATGTCCTGCAAGATAAGTGCCGGCCGTTTATATTCAGTAAACCGGCGGGCGAAGGCAATAGTGAGCACTTCAGGGTCAAGCAGTGCTCCCATCATCAGCATATGAGTCCAGGGCACGTTATCCTCTAACCATCGGGTACGCATGCGCTCCCGAATCGCTCCCACGAGCTTGCGCCGAAGCTTCTGGCAGGCGGCCCAGAGCGCCTCATCTGGTATCTCGTGTATCCTTTCCCAGAGGTGGGGGTCATCATGCTTTGTCAACCAGTCTTCAGCCAGATGCTTTGTCAGGAGAAGATTTAATTCCGGAGCAACCCATGAAGGTACGTGAATGCCGTTGGTCACCTGAGATATGGGCACCTGGTTCTCGGCAATATCCGGCCAGAGACCATGCCACATCTTTCTCGTTACTGTCCCATGAAGCTGGCTCACCGCATTGCGCTGGTCGGCCATTTTAAGGGCGAGGACAGTCATGTTGTAATTCTCGGGTTCGGAATTGCTCTCCCAGCCGAGCTCTAAAAATACCCTGCGATCAATGCCCAGTTGTTCCCAGTAGCCCTGAAAGTATTTCTCCACCAGCCCTACGGCGAATATATCGTGTCCCGCCATCACGGGAGTATGCGTGGTAAATACCGTGGTCTGCCTCACTTCCCGTTGCGCCTCGGTAAAACCCCTGCCCTCTGAAACTTTTTCTCTAACGCGCTCCAGGGTCATGAAGGCGGTATGTCCCTCATTGGCGTGCCAGATCGCGGGGTTGATGCCAAGCGCTCGCAGCACTCGCACGCCACCAATACCGAGGGCGATTTCCTGCTGCAGGCGCAGTTCCCTGTCGGACACATAGAGCCGTGCTGAGAGCTGCCGGTAAGGCTCAGGGTTCTCCTCAAGTTGTGTATCCAGCAAATAAATATCAGTGCGACCTACTTTGACGTGCCAGGCACCGAGCGCCAGGTCAATGTCCCCCAGCCTGACCCTGGTCAGAGCAATGTCACCGCTGGGAGAG
>DASRZK010000024.1:0-8761 GCA_035686505.1 Dehalococcoidales bacterium
GGTTCCGCCAGAAGCGGTAATGTCCACCGCCCGCGAATGGGCGGAGACCATATGTCAGGCCGGGCCCCTGGCGGTCAGGGCTGCCAAAGAGGCGATGATAAGGGGCAGCAGCCTCACTCTTGAAGATGGTTTGCGACTGGAAAACGCGCTGGAAGCCTACGTGATGAGCACGGAAGACTTCACCGAAGGGACGACCGCCTTTGTGGAAAAAAGAAAGCCTGACTTCAAAGCTAAATAACGCTGGAGGAGGCGAGCGCTATGGAAATTAAACAGGTCGGCGTCGTCGGCTGCGGGCAAATGGGCGGCGGCATCGCTCAGGTGAGCGCCCAGGCCGGTTACCTGGTGATCGTTTCAGAGGTAAACGAGGAACTGCTAAACAAGGGGCTGGCAAAAATCGATTCGGTTCTGGCCAGGGCGGTGGAGAAGGAGAGAATCACCGCGCAGGACAAAGAGGCCATTATCTCCCGGATTAAAGGCACCACCAGTATGAAAGATTTCGGTAACTGCGACCTCGTCATCGAGGCGGCGATGGAAAACCTGGAACTGAAAAAGAAGGTATTCGCCGAACTGGATTCCGTCTGCCCCAAACATGCCATCCTTGCCACCAACACCTCGTGCCTTTCCATCATTGAAATGGCCATGACGACCAGGAGGCCGGACAAAGTGCTTGGAATGCACTTCTTCAACCCGCCACCTTTAATGAAACTGCTGGAGGTGGGCAGGACGGTGGTCACCAGCGAGGAGACTTTAGAAATCATCCGAAAATTCGGACAGTCGCTGGGCAAGACCGTTATTACCGCTCCGGATTCACCCGGCTTTATTGTCAACCGCCTTATGGTACCACAGGTATTTAACGCTATAAGGATGCTGGAATCAGGGGTGGCCACCAGAGAGGACATCGATAACGGTATGATGCTCGGCTTGAATCATCCCATAGGTCCGCTGGCCGTAGCGGACCTGGTCGGGCTGGATACGTTTTACTATATTGGCAACGCCATGTATGATGCATTCAAGGACCCCCAGTTTGCCCCCCCAATCCTGCTGGAGAAGATGGTCGCGGCAGGGTGGCTCGGGCGCAAGACAGGCAAGGGCTTTTACGATTATAAATAGATTTTCCGATGAGCGGGTCTAGAAAGGAAGAAAAAGAAATATGAGCACTGAAGGTAAAGTAGCCCTGGTCACCGGCGGCTCCGGTGGGCTGGGCAGCGTGCACTGTTTGACTCTGGCCAGAGCCGGCTGCCACGTAGCCGTCGCCGGGTATGCTCACATGGATAAGGCCGAGGCAGTGGCTAAACAAATTCAGAGCCTGGGGAGAAACGCCATGGCTATCAAGATGGACGTGGCGGAACTGGATGATGTACAAGCGGGAGTCAGGCAGATAGAAGAGACGCTCGGTCCCATCGAAATTCTGGTCAATAACGCTGCTTCAGGTATAGTGCGGGCGGCCACCATAATCAATACGGAGAAAAAGGACTGGGGCCGTGACCTGGCAGTTAACCTGACCGGCGCCTTCAATACCATTAAATGCTGCATGCCCGGGATGCTCGAACGCGGCTGGGGCCGCATTATCAATATCTCCTCCATCTCAGGCACCCAGGGGGGCATGGGGCAGTGCAGCTATGCCACCACCAAAGCAGGACTTATCGGCCTGGCCAAGACAGCGGCCCTGGAAGGTGCACGGAAGGGCGTTACCTGCAACGCGCTGGTGCTCGGCGTTTTTGACGCCGGCGGCTTCCTTCAGGTTGCTCCGGAGTTCAAAGAGCGTATTATCAAACGCATGCCGATGCGCCGGTTGGGTGACCCGCAGGAGGTCAGCAACGTTCTTGCCTTCCTGACTTCGGAAGAGTCAAGGTTCATCACCGGGGAGACAATCGAAGTAAGCGGCGGTGCCAATCTGTTCACCTTCTAAAAAATTATGGTAGAATAAAGCAGGCGCGTTTATGCTCCTGAAAACACGGGAGAAGGTGCTGTCATGGCTATCCGGGAAACCGACCTCAAAGAAAAGGGCAAACAGCTGAATATGGAATCGGTCGAATGGAACGGCATGACCTGGATAAATATTGAGAAGCCGACCGAGCGGGAGACGGAGTATCTGGCAAATAACTATCCTTTCCACCCCCTTGACCTTGATGACTGTCTCAGCCGGATTCAGCGACCCAAAATCGACGAATACCGGGATTACCTGTTTCTGGTCCTTCACTTTCCCGTATTCAACAAAGAGGCCAGGACAACCACGCCCAGTCAGGTGTCCGTGTTTATTGGCGCCGATTACCTGATCACGCTGCATAAAGGTGAGCTCAAGCCACTGGTCAAACTTTTCCGGGAGTGTCAGCTTGAGGAAGAAGCACGACAGGAGAACTTCAGCCAGGGGCCCGGGTACCTGCTCTACCGCATCATTGACCGGCTCGTTGACTATTGTATTCCGATTCTGAACCGGATAAGCGCTAATATTGAAGAGACCGAGGATAATATCTTCGCCAGCAAACGAATACCGCGGGCTATTGAAGATATCTCCATTCTTCGGCGCGACGTTATCTCTTTTCGCCGCATCATCTGGCCGATGAGAGCGGTCATCGCCACGCTGGAACCGAAGATTCGGCGGTTCACCAAGATGGACTTAGCCGTTTACTTTGGCGACACGGTTGACCACGTGGATAAGATATGGGATGGCCTGGATGAATACAAGGAAATTATTGAAGGTCTCAATGACACCTATGATTCGCTGGCTACCAACCGCACCAGCGAAGTCATGCGCATGCTGACCGTCATTGCCACCATTCTACTGCCAATCACGGTGGTGGCAAGCATCTTCGGCATGAACATCCCTCTGGGGCCTTTTGGCAATTCCCACTACTCGGCACTCTTTGTATTTCTCATCTGCCTGGCCATCATTGGCGGTATGCTCTACTTCTTCCGCCGACAACGCTGGATCTGATATGAATGCCTCGCACCGACTGGTGATATTTATTGCGCTCTTTATCACCTGCCTCATCACCGCCAATGTCATTGCCGTCAAGATTATCAGTCTTGGCCCGTTTCTCCTGCCAGCAGCCATTTTTATCTTCCCTTTGAGTTACATCATCGGCGATGTCCTCACCGAGGTCTACGGTTACCGGCTGGCACGCCGGGTAATCTGGCTCGGGTTTCTCTGCAACCTGGCCTTTGTCTTCTTTGTCTGGTTGGGACAGATACTCCCCGCCGCGCCCTTCTGGGAAGGACAGGAGGCCTACCAGCGCATTCTGGGCTATACCTGGCGGCTGCTGGCGGCCTCGTTTCTTGGCTACCTGGTCGGCGAGTTTGCCAACTCTTTTATTCTGGCCAGGATGAAGATTATGACGCGGGGGCGCTGGCTGTGGAGTCGCACCATCAGCTCAACCATCGTGGGGCAGGGACTGGACACCTCAATTTTCATCACCGTGGCCTTCATCGGCACGACGTCCTTTGTGCCCATCATGATCCTTTACCACTGGCTGGCCAAGACACTCATTGAAGCCCTGGCCACCCCCCTCACCTATGCCATCGTCAATTCAGTGAAGAAAAAAGAGTCCATTGACACCTATGATTACGACACCAGATTCAACCCTTTCGTTATTTCAAACTAGATATTAAGCGGACGGGAGAGACAGAGAAAGTGAAGGTTCAGTTTCTGGGCGCGCACAACTGCGAATCAGCCACCACCAGGCTGGTCAGCATACTGGTTGACGACATCCTGGCGCTTGACGCCGGCGGGCTCACCTCCAGCCTGCCGATTGAATCCCAGCTCGACCTCAAGGCAGTTCTGCTCACCCATCATCATTACGACCATATGAGGGATGTCCCGGCGCTGGCCATGAATGCGCTCTTCTACGAGACCAGCGTCTCGGTTTATGCCACACAGGCGGTCAGAGACGCCCTGGCGTCACACTGGCTCAACGGCACCATCTATGCCAGCTTCCTGGAAAAGCCGCCGGAAAGTCCGAGAATTCAATTCACCGTTATCGAGCCGAGTAAGGAATTTACCATTAGCGGTTATACCATTCTGCCCGTTCCGGTAAACCACTCGGCACCCACCGTAGGTTACCAGGTCACCGCCCCCGACGGGAAAACGCTTTTCTACACCGGGGATACCGGCCCGGGACTGGCTGAGGCATGGCCTTTTATATCACCGCAGTTGCTCATCACCGAGACCACCGCACCGAACCGTTATGAAGAGTTCGGCCGCCGCATGTTACATCTCACCCCAAACCTGCTTAAAGAGGAACTGCTCGCTTTCCAGAAGCAGAAAGGCTACCTGCCACAGGTGGTGCTGGTGCATATGAACCCGAGGCAGGAAAAGGAAATAGAGGCGGAGGTCAAACAGTTGTCCAGCGAGCTTGGTACGTCAATAACGCTGGCGCGTGAAGGAATGGCAATTCAATTATAATGGAGGCAAATCGAAAGAAGCCGTGGTACCGGACGCTCCCAGATTCATCGTGGACAGCAATGTGGGCAAGCTCGCCAAATGGCTGAGGATGCTGGGCTACGATGCCGTGTTCTTCGAGGGTGACGATGACGCCTATATGATAGACAGGGCTTTGAAGGAAAGCCGGGTGATACTGACCCGGGACACCCAGGTAATGAAACGGGGCGTCATCACCAGCGGCCGACTCAAAGCGATTCTGATTGACAGCGACGAACCGGAACCGCAAATCCTCCAAGTTATTGAGGCTTTGCATCTCGATTTTCAATCCAGAACGTTCACCATCTGCCTGGAGTGCAATCACCCCCTGGAGGAGAGGGGCAAAGAGGAGATTAAGGAGCGCGTGCCGCCCTATGTTTTCCGAACACAGACACAATATATGGAGTGCCCCGTTTGCCATAGAATCTACTGGCGGGGCACGCACTGGCAGGCGATGCTCCGCAAACTGGAACGTTTGACAAAGAGTCGTTAATGGTACAAGATAATTTGGCGATTTGGTTTCCACAATCTCAATGATGGAGGTTACCCATGAGCGATAAAGAGAAAAATTTACAGACCATCATAGACTGCGGGGTGGTAGCGATTGTCAGGGTCGGCAGCGCCCGGGAAGCGGTTGACGTATGCCAGGCCATTGCCAGAGGCGGGGTCAGGCCAATCGAGGTAACCATGACCGTTCCCGGCGCTATCGATGCCATCAAGGAGTTTAAAAGCGCGGTGAAGGAGCAGGTGCTGGTTGGCGCCGGCACAGTGCTCGACCCGGAGACGGCCCGTGCCTGTATTCTGGCCGGCGCCGAGTTCATTGTCAGCCCCACTCTTAATCTTGAGGTCATCAAGGTCTGCCGCCGCTACAGCAAGATTGTTATCCCCGGCACCTTCACCCCCACCGAGATACTGGCCGCCTGGGAGGCGGGCGCGGACATCGTCAAGGTGTTCCCGGCATCGGTAGGAGGCCCCGGATACCTGAAGGATATCATGGGTCCGCTGCCGCATGTGAAGCTGGTGCCCACCGGCGGCGTGAATTTAGCGACCACGCCGGAATTCATCAGGGCCGGCGCGGTGGCCGTGGCCGCCGGGACATCGCTCGTGGACAAGAAGGCAGTAAGCGAGAAAAATTGGGCTGTCATCACTGAGACCGCGCAAAAATTCTGCGCGGCGGTGAAACAGGCAAGGGGAAATTAATTCAAATTAAAGGGGGAGTTATAAATGGCTGATGTTGTTACCTTTGGCGAGACCATGGTGCGGCTTTCCCCACCGGACCACCGGCGTCTGGAGCAGACCAATCTGCTCGATGTTAATATTGGCGGTGCGGAGTGGAATGTGGCCGTTGACCTGAGCCGACTGGGCATCAGCGCGGCCTGGGTCTCACGCCTGACCGACAACGCCCTCGGCTGGATGATTCGCAATAAAGCCCGCGAGCAGGAGGTGGACACCTCGCACATTGTCTGGACCAAGGACGACCGCAACGGGATTTACTTCGTTGAATTCGGTGCCACACCCCGGCCCAGCAGCGTCCTTTATGACCGCTCCCACACTGCCATCAGCCAGGTCAAGCCCGGAGAAATAAAATGGGAGGAAGTCCTGAAAGGCGCGAAATGGTTCCATACCAGCGGCATTACGCCGGCACTGAGCCCAGGCGCCGCCCAGGTCATAGCCGAGGCGCTGCAAGCTGCCAAGAAGGCCGGCTGCAAGGTGAGCTACGACCTCAACTACCGCGCCCGGCTCTGGACGGAAGAGGAAGCCCGGAAATGCCAGGAACCGCTAATGGAGCATATTGATGTCCTTTTTTCCACTGAAGAAGACACCAGAAAAGTGCTCGGCATTACCGGCAAGGATTACCGTGAAGTGGCCCAGAAATTGGCGGAAAAATTCAACTTTGAGGTGGTATGCATCACCCTGCGTGAAGACGTCTCCGTGCTGAGAAACCGCTGGACGGCGATTGCTTATTCGGCGGGCAAGATATACGATGACCGGACGTATGACGTTGAGATCGTGGACCGGGTCGGGGCCGGCGATTCGTACACTGCCGGGTTTATCTACGGCTATCTCACTGGCGACGTGGCCAAGGGAGTCAAATACGGAAACGCTTACTCGGCGTTGAAGCATTCCACTCCCGGCGATGCCAACTGGGCGACGTTGAAAGAGGTGGAAAACCTGCTCAAAGGTGGCGCCCTGCGCATCAGTCGCTGATTGATAGTCGGTAGTGCCGACAAACGATGCCGTCAATTTGCAAACGGCAGTGTAATCCGTTTACAATAAATATGTCCATGTATCAGCGTATTTTCCAGGAATTTACCGCCAGCGATGAGACTTTGCGAGTGTATGAAGGTGACAGGCTTGTCTTCTCCTCTCGCAAAGACCGGCTGCTGCCGCTGATGGAATATATCGACCGCTTTGCCCCGGCTCATCAAGAGGTGGTCATCTTTGATAAGATTATCGGCAATGCCGCTGCCCTGCTTGCCATCAAGGCAGGGGGCCGGGAAGTATTCAGCCCGATGGGCAGTGAGCTTGCTGTGCAGACGCTGGAAAAATACGGCATCGCCTACCACTTCACCAGAACTGTCCCCACCATCCAGAGAGCCGATGGAGAGGACATGTGCCCCATGGAGAAACTCTCCCTGGGCAAAGAACCTGATGAGTTTCATAAGGCAATGGTCGCTATTATCAGCAAGTCGGCAGCCAAAGGCTCTTGATTAAGTCCACAAGGAAAGGATAAGGAAAGATATGGAGAAAATAAGACTGGGCAGGACTGAGATGATGGTGACGAGCCTCGGGTTCGGGGGTATCCCCATCCAGAGGGTCTCTGAAGACGATGCCATCGCCGTGGTCAATAAGTGCCTGGAACTTGGCATCAATTTTCTGGATATGGCCAATGGTTACACCACCAGCGAGGAGAGAATCGGCAAGGCAATCAAGGGAAAACGGGAAGATGTTTTTCTGTCCACGAAGTCGCTGGCCCGCAATCGAGAAGACATGGAGAAGCACCTTAAATTAAGTCTGGAGAGACTCGGTACGGATTACATAGACCTGTACAACTTACACAATGTCAGTGACGCCAGGACGTTGGAAACCATGCTCGACCCTAATGGGCCGAGGGCCGTGGTGGAAGATGCTAAAAAAGCTGGTATAGTGAAACACATCGGCATAACCTCCCATCAGATGGATATCGCCAGGGATATTATCAAGACGGGAGTCTTTGAGACCATTATGTTCCCTCTGAACTTCATGTCCTATGAAGGCAAGGAGGAGCTGCTGTCCCTGGCCAAGCAACATGATGTCGGCTTCATCGCCATGAAACCGCTGGCCGGCGGAATGATTGATAACGCCACTATTGCCATCAAATATCTGCGCCAGTTTTCTGACATCGTGCTTATCCCCGGCATTGAAAGGGTGCCGGAGATAGAGGAGATTGCCCGTATATTCGAGGGGCCAAAGGAGATGACAGCTGAAGAGAAGCAGGAGATGGCGCGCATAATACAGGACCTCGGCACCAGGTTCTGCCGCCGCTGCGATTACTGCCAGCCCTGCACGGCGGAAATACCTATCTCCGAAATAATGGCATTCCCCAACCTCCGTAAACGCCTGCCGCTGGTTCGCCTTTACACCGGCAAGTTCGCTGCCTCGTTCGAAAAAGCGCTGGAGTGCACTGACTGCGGTGAGTGCGAGGAGCGCTGTCCCTATAACTTGCCCATCAGGGACATGATGAAAGAAAACATTAAACAGCACCAGGCAGGCAAGATAGAATACGAGAAACAGCTCGCTTCACGCCAGTAGCCTGAAATAAAGCAGAGATATACAGGGGAGGTGTTCTAAGCCTCCCCTTACTGCACTCTCTTGACCACGCCCCGCGATATTGCTACACTTCACATAAGCAAACGTATCGAGCTTTTGAAATGAAAATCGTCACCAGCGACCAGATGCGACAGATAGACCGGGAGTGCATCCGCCGCGGCACGCCCGGACATGTGCTGATGGAGAATGCCGGCCGGGCCGTCGCCGAGGAGGCCAGGCGGATTCTGGAGCCAGTGAATCAAAAACAGTTCCTGGTTCTGGTGGGGCCGGGCAATAACGGCGGGGATGGGCTGGTGGCCGCCCGCTACCTGCATGATTGGGAGGCTGAGGTCAGTGTCTATCTGTGCCATCCCCGACCGAAAGACGACACCAACCTCGAACTGGTGCAGCAGCGAAACATGTCCTGCATTGACGCCACCCAGGACAAGGAACTTGCCCGGTTCAGTGAACTGCTGGCATCAACGGACTGTGTCATTGATGCCCTTTTCGGCACCGGGAAAGCCCGCCCCATTCAGGGAGTATCAGCGCAGGTTC
>DASRZK010000025.1:0-3128 GCA_035686505.1 Dehalococcoidales bacterium
GAATTATGCAAGTGTAAAACGGTTTTCTGGAACGGCCCAGTGGGGATATTTGAAATCGGCCGGTTTGCCAGAGGAACCCGGGAACTGGCGAAGTTGCTGGCTGGACTCGAAGCGGTGACGGTAATCGGCGGAGGCTCCACCGCTGAGGCGGTTATAGATATGGGTCTGGCCGAAAAAATGACTTTTGTTTCCACGGGGGGCGGGGCTTCTCTGGAATTCCTGAGCGGGGTGAAGCTGCCCGGTGTGGAGGCGTTGCAGGATAAAAGATAGCCAGGAGAATCCGATTGAGGAGAGAATAATGCGTGTGCCATTGATTGCCGGCAACTGGAAGATGAACACCACAGTAGCTGAGGCTCTGGAATTGGTCAGAGCGATGAAAGACGAACTCGAGAAGGTTATCAGCGTGGAGAAAATAGTCTGTCCGCCATTTGTTTCGCTGGCACCGGTAAAGGAGTTGCTGACAGGTAGCCCCATCAAACTGGGTGCACAGAATTTATTCTTTGCCGAAAAAGGTGCCTACACCGGTGAGATTTCACCCCTGATGGTGGCTGACCTCTGTGAGTATGTTATCATCGGGCACTCGGAGCGGCGGCAGCATTTCCATGAGACTGGAGACATCGTTAATAAAAAAATTATGGCCGCATTGAAGGCAGGCCTCAAGCCAATACTGTGCATCGGTGAGCGACTGGAGGAGAATGAGTCAGGAAAGACTGAAGAAGTGGTGGCAGAACAATTGAGTGCAGCACTGGTGGGGGTGGCAGGCCCGGATGGCCTGGCTATTGCCTACGAGCCGGTCTGGGCAATTGGCACCGGAAAGCCGGCCACCGGTGAACAGGCTAATGGAACGATTGCGTTTATTCGTCAGAATGTTGCCCAAATGTGTGGGGAAAACGTCGCTCGTGAAATGCGTATTCTCTACGGTGGCAGCGTTAACTCGACCAACGCCGCCGAATTCATGCAGCAGCCCGAAATTGACGGGGCGCTGGTCGGTGGGGCGAGCCTCAAAGCCAATGAATTTTTAAGTATCGTCAATCAGGCCTCTATCATTAAACACAGTAAATGAACTCTTTAGTCGCGATAGTCGGCCCGACTGGAATTGGCAAAAGCCGACTGGCCATTCGTCTAGCCCAGAAGTTCAAGGGCGAAATCGTCAGCGCCGACAGCCGTCAGGTTTACCGGCATATGGATATCGGCACCGCCAAGCCCGGCACAGAGGAGCGGGCGCAGGTCCGGCACCACTTAATAGATATCGTCGACCCGGGACAGGGTTTCAGTTTAGCGCAGTATCAGAAGCTGGCGTATGAGGCCAGCAAAGACATTCGGCAGCGCGATAAATTGCCCATTTTGGTCGGTGGCAGCGGCCTCTATGTGCGGACCGTGCTGGAAGGATGGCAACTTCCAGAGGCGAAACCGGACCCTGCGCTGAGGCAGTGTCTGGAGAAGCAGGCCACAGATACTGGATACAGTAGCCTCTATGAGGAATTAATGAAAACTGACCCGGCAGCGGCGCAGAAAATTGACCCCCGTAACGTGCGGCGGGTCATAAGGGCACTGGAGGTACATCGGCAAACGAAAACTTCCTCCCGGCTTCAGAATAAGAAGCCTTTGCCTTACCGTACCTTGATGATTGGGCTGACGGTGGAACGGAAAGAACTTTACCGTAAAATCGACCAGAGGGTGGATGAGATGATAGCTCAGGGCCTGGTGGCTGAGGTGGAAAAATTGGTCAATATGGAGTATGATTTTAATTTGCCAGCCATGTCCAGTATTGGCTATAAACAGATAGCCATGTTTCTCAAAGATGAAATAAGCCTGGAGGAGGCTATACAGCAAATTAAATATGAAACGCACCGGTTCGTCCGGCATCAGTATGCCTGGTTTCGCCTTGACGATGCGCGAATTCACTGGTTTGATGTCGCTCTTGTTCCGGAAGAGGAAATAGACGGGCTGGTGTCCAGGTTTCTGGGAGAAAATCTCGATGGCAAAGAGACACTTTTAGTTAGTGAGTGAAGAAAGATGAAATTCACCAAGTTACAGGGCACGGGGAATGACTTTGTCCTAGTGGAAACCAGCGATGAAAAGCGCCACTGGTCAAAGCTGGCGGTAGCCATGTGCGACCGCCACTTCGGTATTGGCAGTGATGGACTGCTGTTACTTCTGCCTTCTCACGATGCTGATTTCCGCATGCGCATGTTTGACCCGGACGGTTCTGAGGCGGAGGCCTGCGGCAACGGCATCAGGTGCCTGGCCCGCTATGTCTATGACAATGACATGATACCCGCTAATGCCAACCAGTTATCTGTGGAAACGATAGTCGGCGTGAGACAGCTCAAGCTCAATAAAGAAAACGACAATCTAATCAGCATCCAGGCTGGCATGGGCAACCCCATATTCGAGGCTGGCGATATACCGGTGCGTATTGAGCAGGGCAAGGAGAAAGTAGTTTACATAAACTCTATGATGAGCTATCCAGCAGGCATAGATGGTATTGACTTGCTCCTCAACTTTGTCTCGATGGGAAACCCGCACGCGGTTTATTTTCAGGATGATCCGGTAGCTGATTTTCCGCTATCGAGTATCGGGCCGAAAGTTGAGCATCTGGCCATTTTCCCGCGGCGTACCAACTTTGAGGTCGCTCGGATCCTAAATAAGAGGGAAATAGAGGTCCGTACCTGGGAGCGGGGCGCCGGGGAAACACTGGCCTGTGGCAGCGGCGCCTGCGCGGTAGCCGTAGCGGCGCAGCTTAACGGATATGCAGACAGTAAAGTTAACATAAAACTGCTGGGGGGCACATTGCAGCTGGAGTGGGACGGGGCTGGAGAAGTATTGATGACCGGCCCGGCAGAAACAGTTTTCTATGGAGAATGGCCAGATTAAGGAGTAAAGAATGAGATTAGCCAAACGTGTGGAAAAACTACCGCCATACCTGTTCGTTGAAATAAGTCGGAAGATTGCCGAGAAAAAAGCAAAAGGCGAGGAGGTCATCAGCTTTGCCATTGGTGACCCGGATATCCCCACGCCGAAACACGTTATCGACCGGCTCTGTGAAGCAGCTCGCAACCCGGTAAATCATCGCTATCCGGAGTCAGACAGCCTGCCTGAACTGCGCCGGGCGGTGGCTGATTGGT
>DASRZK010000026.1:0-2708 GCA_035686505.1 Dehalococcoidales bacterium
TGGACGAAAAATTAGCCCGGGATTTTATCGGTGGACATGGGCTGGGTGCTCGTATACTGTTCGAGAACCAGAAAGGCCGTGTTGACGCTCTGGGACCGGAAAATGTGCTGGGCTTTGTCACTGGCCCTCTGACCGGCACGCCTGTCCCCACCGGTAGCCGTTATATGGCGGTGTGCAAATCGCCGCTGACCGGTGGCTGGGGCGATGCCAACTCGGGCGGTTTTTTCGGGCCCGAGCTCAAGTTCGCCGGCTGGGACGCGATTTTTGTCTCGGGGATAGCTTCTAAACCATCATATCTGATGGTCACGGACACAGGTATAGAGATAAGGAATGCTTCTCACCTGTGGGGAAAAGACGCCATTGAAACCGAGGAAGCTCTGGTTGAAGAGATTGGTGACTCCAAAGTCCGCGTTGCCTGCATTGGGCCTGCTTCAGAAAAACTATCGCTGATTAGTGGTATCTGTAACGATAAGGGGCGGTATGCGGGTCGCTCGGGTGTCGGTGCTGTTATGGGTTCCAAACGACTCAAGGCAGTGGCAGTGAGGGGAAAAGGCAGGGTTGCCGTAGCCAAAAGTGAAAGCATTAAGAAGTTAAACCAAGACTTCAAGAAAAAAATGCGTGAAGTAGCCTTTGTCCAGACGTTGATGAAGTATGGTACCTGTGGTAATACGGCCGCGCTGGTTGGCTCCGGTGCCAGCCCCGTTAAAAACTGGTTGCTCACCGGCACGGAGTCTTTTCCGACGGTCAAGCAAATAGACGGTGATAATGTTATCGCTTACGAGACGAGAAAATACGGCTGTTTTAGCTGTCCGATTCGCTGTGGGGGTATCACGACTGTTTCTTCCGGGAAATACCCGGTATCTGAGACACATAAGCCTGAATATGAGACGGTGGCTGCCTTCGGCAACATGTGCCTGAATGATGACCTGACTTCAATCTTCAAATTGAACGACATGTGTAATCGTGGCGGACTGGATACGATATCGGCGGGTTCCGTTATCGCCTTCGCCATGGAGTGCTATGAGAATGGCATTATCACCAAGGCGGACACAGACGGCATAGAGTTAACCTGGGGAAATGCGGAAGCTATTATCGCCATGACCGAAAGGATAATACAACGCGAGGGTTTTGGCGACGTGCTGGCTGACGGAGTTAAGGTAGCGGCAAGGAAGATAGGTAAAGGCGCCGAGAAGTTCGCCATGCACGTTGGCGGGCAGGAGCCCGGGCTGCACAACGCGGCGTTCTTGCCGGGACGCGGCACGGGGTTTGTGGCCGACCCCACGCCGGGCCGACATACCGCAGCCGCGCCTTATACCCGGTGTGACACGAACTCTGCTGCCGGCCCTTATAAAGAACTCCAGTTCTCCGGCTTTGAAAAATACCAGTATACAGGTAAAGGACCGGCGGCTGCGGCTGCCACTAACTACTGGCAGGTTGGGGCCAGTTCCGGGATATGCCTGATGCCTTTCATGTCTGGCATCTTCCCTATACTGGAATTAATCAATGGCGTAACCGGGTGGGATATGTCCGTGAGCGAAGCTCTGAAAACCGGGGCCAGGATACAGACTCTCAGACAGCTGTTCAATGCCCGGGAGGGCATCAGTCCTGCGGATTATGCGCTGCCAAATCGATTGGCTGGAATACCACCCAAGAGCGAAGGCCCTTTGCGAGGGATAACAATAGATATAGATACACTGGCAGGGGAATACCGGAAGGCTATGGAATGGGACCCCAAGACGGGCAGGCCTACCGAAGCCTGCCTGAACAAGCTGGGCCTGCTGGAGCTGGTGCAGTAAAGAGCGAGTTAAATATAAAGGGTAAAGGGGGAGATAAGTCATGAAGTACCGGAAGCTGGGCAAGACTGGTCTGAAGGTTTCTGAAATCTGTCTGGGGACAATGACTTTTGGCAACCAGATAGATGAGGCGGAATCAATAAAACTCATCAGGTGGACGATTGATGCCGGCATCAACTTCATTGATACCGCCGATGGGTACGTTGACGGCCGGACGGAAGAAATCGTGGGCAAGGCACTTAAGTGGGTGAGGCAATCGGTGGTGTTGGCCACCAAGGTAGGCAGCTGGAAATCCGGGCCGGATGTCAATGACGTTGGACTGTCGCGCAAACATATTATGGACGAAATAGAGGGCAGTCTGCGCCGGCTGGGGACGGATTACGTTGATATCTACTACACTCACAAGCCGGACAACACCACTCCCATTGAGGAGACTTTGCGTGCGCTGGATGACTTAATTCGTCAGGGTAAGGTGCGCTATATCGGGTGCTCCAATTACCTCGCCTGGCAGCTCTGCAAAGCACTGTGGGTAAGCGATAACAAAAACCTGGCCCGTTTTGATTGCATTCAACCGCCGTACAATTTGATTACCCGGGGTGTCGAAGATGAGCTGCTGCCGCTCTGCACCAGCGAGGGTGTGGGCGTGTGCGTTTACAATCCGATGGCGGGCGGTTTGCTCAGCGGTAAACATGACCCGAACCGGCCGCCGCCTGAGGATACCAGGTTCGGCAACAAGCGTCAGGGAAAGAATCACACCGGCCGCTACTGGCTGCCCGGTAACTTTGAGGCAGTTGCCCGTTTTAAGGAAATTGCCGAGAAGCACGGTCGCAGCATGCCCCGGTTTTCCCTTGCCTGGGTATTGAGTAACCCGGCCATCACCTCTATCCTCTGCGGTGCCAACTCCATAAAACAGCT